>JAAAPH010000343.1 GCA_009908415.1 Bacteroidota bacterium | reverse complement strand
ATCTCCGTCGTGCGGGTCGAACGGAAGGAAATAGACGTCCGCCTGCTCGTCCAGTGTTTTGATTTGCCGCGCCAGCTTCTCCAGCGCGTCGGGCGTGGTAACGGCTTTCATGGCGTCGTGTCGTTGTCGAGAGGGTACCATCATGTACGACCGGCGAGACGGGCGGGTTCATCCCGCGTACGTGCCGGCGTCGGTCTGCTCGACGGGGCCGAGGGCGGTGAGCGTGTCGAGCAGGCTCTCGATGGTGCAGTTGGAACGCGGCACGCGGTCCAATCTATGCTCTGCCAATTCTCACGCTTCGGATGTGAGAATTTCACCCGCGATTTCCGGCATCTCGTCCCACGTGCGGCCCTCGAGCTTGCGCCCGTTCTTCTTCTTATTCACGCCACCCCACTGTTTGAAAAAGAACGGCACCTGCCAGTCTCTGCAGTCATCGCGGATCTGAGTAACCCATTCCTTCCGCATTGGTCGGGCGCCGGGACCAGATTCTCCGCCAACGATGACCCAATCAATTCCAGCTAAATCGAGATTTGGTAAAGGGCCTAACAGAGGTTCAAGGGAAAGAAATCGAACACTGGCGCTAATAGGCCGGATCGCGTCAACACGATCCAGCGCCTCCTGATCTTCAACGCTTGTGCCTACCCACACGTTGGACAAGGGAAAATCCGTCATCTGACCGTCCTCTCCCAAGCATTCCATGGCCTCGGGCCACCGCCTAGTCCACAGCTCCTTTCCAGCGCTCAGATACTCCGCCATTCGCTCCGGTCGCTTCGTCAGGATCTGAAACACGTGACTATCCGCAAGCGCCATTGTAGCGAAGACTTTGTCGACGAAGTCGAAAGAGACGATCGGGTGAAAGAGGTCGCTCATGGAGTTGACAAAGACGCGGCGCGGCTTTCGCCAGCTAAGCGGCTGGCGCAGTCGATCTTCATGGGTTTTGACGACGCCGGTCCAGTCGACCCCCCGTTTCGTCATCCGCGTCGTGTCGTCGTATCCATTACCCTGCCCGTCGAAGCGCCGCGCCATCATCATCGCGTAGCAGTTGTCACACCCTTTTGAGACACGGCTGCAGCCGGTCGTTGGGTTCCACGTGGCGTCGGTCCATTCAATGCTGGAGTTGGCAGCCATGATTGCCTGAGGGTGTGTTTGTTACATGTGTGCTGACCAATGTAAAGATACAAGATGCCGAATTCTACCCTCTCAATATATGCTGTGCAATTTTGACTGCGGTCGGCGCTCCTTTTGGATTCGCAGCTGCGAAGCAAAGTAGATAAAGGGGGTTGCCCCGCGAGTTGTGTAAGTACCGGGGATTGTCGGCAACCATCGCAAATTCCTCTCCGAGCCGGTCATTATAGAACCTACCGATTCCTTCGATGTCGATTACTTTCTGCCGCGCTTTCTCGTCAAAGAGTGTTGGGGTATCTTCATAAAACCGCTCTTTCCACGCCTCCGTGCCGAATACCGCATTTAGCCTCGCTTCCCATCCTGGCGGTATTTCTCCGTTTCTTGTAAGCAATCGGTTGGCTCCAATCCCCAACGGAAATAAGATCCACAGGTCAATCGCCTCGGTATCGGCGATAGCTTGAACCGTTTCCCAGGGCACCTGCATGCCAAAGGGATCAAGGAATACAACCGCTCGATGTTTGGTCCAGTCGCGCTCGTGACATCGCTCAAGAAGCCATGCATTGGCGTCTTCATTGATGAATCGGACATCTTTTTCCGGGTATTCGCTGCCGATTTGTTGCAGCTCGGCAAACTTGTCGTTGTCCTTTTCAATGAAGATGTAGGTGTCTAACTCAGGCTCTACATCCAGCGCTGTTCGTACTGATCCTTGTAGAAACTCTCGCTCGGGGGCCTCGAAGGTTGGAAAAAGAGATGGCTGGTCTGAATCTCCCTCCTCTTGCAGGTAACCCGTGCCAGCGAAAGCGTCAATGTAGGCAAAGTCGAAGGGCTGCTTTTGCATGATGGTAGCATATGCTGACAGGTACTTCTCAAGCATGCGCAACTTCTCCTGCGTCCAGTCTCCTCCGAACAGATGTCTGGTACCGCCGCTCATGATGTTGATCGGATTTGAATGATGTTGAGTGAGTTGGATTGAGACGGAGATTCTATAGTTGTCTCACCCGGCGTACGCCCCGGCGTCCGTCTGTTCGACGTGGCCGAGGGCGGTGAGCGTGTCGAGCAGGCTCTCGACGTCCGCGCGGCGGGCGCGGTGGAAGTGGCGGGCGACCTGCTCGACGGTGAGCGGCCCGGCGGCGTGGTGCATGACGGCACGGACGGCCTGCGCGCGGTCTTTGAGGGCGGACGGCCAGGCGAGCGGCTCGGCCGGGGCGCCGTCGCCGCCCACGTCGAGGTCAAGGTCCAGCGCGCCCTGCGTGGGGGCCTCCTCGGGCGCCTGGTACGCGGGGCGCAGGTAGCGGACGTGCCCTTCCTCTTCTTCGGCGCGGCGCGCAGCGTTGAGGTCGACGAGGCGCTGGAGGAGGGTGTCGTCGGGCAGGCCGGCATCCCAGCCGTAGGCATCAGCCACGGCGGCGTCGAGGTCGTCGTGGAGCTCGTTGAGGACGCCGACGAGGCCCTGCTCGTGGATCTGCCGCTCGTCGTCATCGAGCGGTTCGCGGGCCCGTTCCTTCTCCAGCACGTTGTAGAGGGCCGTCATCGTCAGATCGTCGTGCGCGGCGAGGCGGGTGGTGCGGTGCCGGTCGAGCTGCTCGCCGAGGGTGCGGATGCGCTGCCGCTGCGCGTCGGTCGCCGCCGGGAAGGGGAAGGGGTAGAAGCAATCGGTGTGATTGTACGTCGGATCATTTCCAACTCCAAGCCGACCTCCAGCGGCCAGTGCCCAGGCCACGTGAATACGGCTCGACAAGACGCCAAGAAAGTATGCGTCGTCGAGAGCGATTGCTACAACCTTAGACTGCGGAAGCGTTCCTGTTTCGAGAAACGTGAATACGCGATGCTTGGCCGTTCTACAGGTTGCCACGTAGCGGTCGAGGCTTTCGAGGGCATTTCGGATTTCAGGTCGCTCGCGACCGTGCAGCCACCACTTCTCGCGAATCTTCCGGTTTCGATTTTGATCACGCTCCGGTTTGACGTGCTCTTTGACGTGCTGATACACGGCAGGAAACCGCTCGCGCACTTCACTGGCATCCAATCCATAAAGATCAATTACCATAAGGTCACGAGAGCGCTGCATCAGATCGCGACCATTTCGCAATGGACGAATGCGCTGATCTAAACCTTCAATCTCTCCAAGACCAAGCTCTTTGGCTTTCTCGGCAGAGATAACAAATCCTTTTCCATGAAGCTTAATTCCTGTGCTGACTAATCCGTCATTCGCCTCCAGCGGCTCGGCGCCGGCCACGTCCGCGCCGATGGTGAGGTCCGGCAGGATGTTGCCCGTCCGCTCGGTCAGTTCCACGTCCCAGTGCGCGCCGGTGGACTGCGTCTCGCGCGTCACGGTCTGGAGCGTGCCGGGCTGGTCCGTCACCGCGCCCACCGTCATGGCGATGCGCACGTCCGAGCCATCCGCCGACGCCACCCACGGGTGATCGGGAATGGCGAAGGCGAGGCTCACCGGCGGGCTGCCCTTGATCTGCTTCTCCATCACCTTCCGGTTGAAGGTCTGCCGGATGCTGTTCGTGGTAATCAGGCCGAAGCGCTCGGCGGGGGCGGCCCATCCGTCCAGCTTGCCGCGCACGGCTTTGGCGGCCTTGTACCACCAGAACATGACGAGGTCAGCGCTCTTGCGCACCTTGTAGCGATAGGCGTCGCGGAGGGCTTCCGTATAGCCGTCGCCCAGCGCCTCGCGCATTCTCGATGCCCCGATGAACGGCGGGTTGCCGACGATGAACTCGGCCTCGGGCCAGTCGGCGGGGCGGGGGTTCGTGTAGTCGAACACGGGCTCCTGCGCGGACTCGTCGGGCACCCTCTCGCCGGTGGTGGGGTCTTCCTTGAAGGTCCGGCGGTCCCAGCGGGTGATGGGCTGGCCGTCGTCGTCCGTGCGCGGCGTCTTGGCGTCGAAGGCCAGGACGGCGTCGCGGTGCTGGATGTTGTCGTAGCTTTTGAGGATGGGCGGGTCGAGGCGGTCGGCGCTGCCGTGGGTGCGGAAGTGCCACTGCAGGTAGCCGATCCACAGCACCACGTCGGCGATGGCGGCGGCGCGCGGGTTGATTTCGAGGCCGAGGAGCTGCTCGGGCGAGACGCGGTAGCCGCCCGTCATGTCGAGCGTCTGCTGCCCGGCGTAGCCGGCGAGAGCGTCGAGCACCTCGGCTTCGAGGCGTTTCAGGTGCTCCAGCGTGACGTACAGGAAGTTGCCGGAGCCGCAGGCCGGATCGAGCACGCGGACCGAGCAGAGGCGGCGGTGGAACTGGACGATCTCCTCGCGGGCGGCGGTCTCATCGCCGTCGGCCTCGCGCTGGGCGGCGGCGGCCTGCGCGGCGGCCCACTCGTCCCGCAGCGGCTCGATGACGGTGGGCACCACGAGGCGCTCCACGTAGGCGCGCGGCGTGAAGTGCGCGCCCAGCTTGTGCCGCTCGCGCGGGTCGAGCGCCCGCTCCAGCAGCGTCCCAAAGATGGCGGGCTCCACGTCGGCCCAATCCGCCTCGGCGGCTTTGATCAAGAGCTCCAGCTGCGCCTCGGAGACGGGCAGCGCGTCGGGCGCGTGGAAGAGGCGTCCGTTGAAGCGCTGCACGTCGGCCTTCAGGCCCGGCTCGAAGCCGCCCTCGTCCATCGTCGTCCAGAGGTGTTCGAGCGCTTTCGGGAAGGCGTCCAGGTTGCCCCGGTAGTCGGCCAGCAGCCCGGTGAACGAGCGCTCGGGCAGCAGGCCCACGTCTTCGGCGAACATGGTGAAGAGGCACCGCATCAGAAAGCCCGCGACCTGGTCGGCATCGTGGCCCCCGCGCTCCAGCGAGGCCGCGACTTTGGCGAGGTTTTCGGCGAGGTCGCGGGTGACGGCGGTGGCACGGCGCGTGGGATCAAGTGCGAGCGGATCGGTCCACACCTGCCGCAGCGTATCGCGGACGCCCTCGTCGCGCAGGTCGTCGAGGAAGATGCGGTGGCTCGGCTTGTCGGGGAACGGGACGTAGTTCTTGCCCTGCCGCGCGAAGTCGGCGTACAGGTCGATGCAGTAGCCGACGTCCACCACGAGCAGGAAGGGCGGCCAGCCGTCGGCGTCGGGCAGGGCGCGAGCGTAGCGGAAGGCCTGGTTCTTAGCGCGCGTCATGGCCCGCTCCCAGACGCGACGCCCGCGGTCGGCGTGCCCGTAGGAGCGGGCGGGCTCGTGGACGCCGAGCGTCTCCGCTTCGGACGGAGTCGGCTCGTCGCGGCCCTGCTTGGCCTCCAGCACGAAGCAGCCCTGCTTGTAGAGGTCGATAAAGCCGCGCTCGCCGTCCTGGCCCGCGCGGTAGTCTACCCGGCGCTCGAAGACGTAGCCGTGGGTCGTCGTGTCGGGCCCGGCGGGATCGGGGCGGTCCACGCCGAGCACGTCGCACAGCTCGCTGAGGAAGAGTTGGTAGTTGGACCGCTCGGACGCGCCGGAGCCGGACCAGCGCTCGATGAACGCGTCCACGGCGGCGGACGAAGCAGGGGAGGGATCAGCCATGGGCTGCGACAGGAAGGTACATCAGCAACGAGGGGTAGGCACGGACTCCCGTACGCGCTCGAAGCACCTATCGGGCTGCTCCGAAAAATCCTCCGGTACGTCATCCACCACAGGCATGACCCTTCGGGCCCCTGAGCGCACGTCGAAGGATCTCTCCGAAAATTGGCAGTCCACCAAGAGGAGATTCCCTAGAGGAGGATGACCCTCCGGGCCCCTTCGGCAAGCTCAGCATGACAGCCTTCATGGGGGATTTTCGGGGTGGACATGCCGGCCCTGTACGGTAGCCGCGTGTTCGCATCAAAGTAGCGCACAGCGTCGGAAGATGCAGGGGGCCGCTGATGGGGGCGCATCTCCGCCCGTCCTGCGGTCATCCTGAGCGGCGTCCCGCAGCGACTGAGGCGGGCGGGCGCCGCCACGCGCCGGCGCGGTTAGCGGTACCGCTCGAACCAGGCGAGCACGTGATCCACCTTCGTGATGAGCTGGCTCGGGCGGTTTGAGATGAAGTGGTAGGCGCCGGGCACCTCCACGTAGGCCGTCTCCACGCCGCGCTGCTTGAGCGCGTGGTAGAACTGCTTGGCCTCCCACGTCGGCGTGCGCAGGTCGCGGTCGCCCACGATCACCATGGTGGGCGTTTCCACGTTGCCGGCCAGCGAGATGGGCGAGACGTTCCAGTACTCCATCGGGTTCTCCCACGCCCAGCCGGGGTAGCGGTAGTTCGCGTAGCCGTACCAGTTGTCCGCCGCCAGCGTCTTGCTGATCCAGTTGATCACGGGCTTCTGCGCAACGGCCGCACGGAACCGGTTCGTCTGCCCCACGACCCATGCGGTGGTGGTGCCGCCCGCACTGCCGCCCGTGATGTACAGGCTGTCTTCGACCACCACGCCGTCGGCGACGAGCCGGTCGACGCCGTCGATGACGTCCTGGTACTCGCCACCGGAGAACGCGTTGTAGAGCAGGTTGCCGAATTCCTCGCTATAGCTCGTGCTGCCGCGCGCGTTCGGGTAGAAGACGACGTAACCGTCCGCCGCATAGAGCTGGATCTCAGGGCTGAAGTACGGCCCGTAATGACTGATCGGCCCGCCGTGGATCTCGACGAGCAGCGGGTAGGCGCGGTCCGGATCGTAGTTCGGCGGCGTGACGACCCAGCCGTGCAGGTCGCGCCCGTCTTTCGTCGACGTGTAGCGGATGGCCTCCACCTGCCCGAGCGTCCGGCGGCCGAGCAGGTCGTCGTTGAGCGCGGTCAGGGGCGTGACCTCGCCCGCGCCGCGCCGCGTGGTGGCCAGGTCGGCCGGGCGCGCTGCCGAAGCATGGTTCAGCACGATGGTGCCCCCATCGGCCACGGAGAAGCCGGCGCCGCCGGGGTATGGCCGCCCGATGGACGTGCCGCCGAGGTAGTCGGCCACGTCGGTCACGGTGCCGCTGCGGTCCACGTGTGCCAGCTTGGCCACGCCCTCGTCGTTGTACTGGAGATAGAGCCCCTGGCCGTCTTCATCCCACACGATGTCGTTGATCGACCGGTCGAGCCCCGTCTCGATTTCTTGCACGCCCGAGCCGTCGGCGTTCATCGTATAGAGGCGCGTAACCTGATACGTTTGGATGGCGTCGTCGTAGCCGAGGTAGGCGATGGTCTGGCCGTCGGGGGACACGCGCGGCGCGTAGTCCGGCCCGAAGCGGTCGGTGAGCGGCGTGATGGCGCCGTCGTCCACGGACACGGCGTAGAGTTCGGTGTTACGCCGCTCGCGCTCGCGGTTGGCGTGCCGGTTGGCCGAAAGGATGAGCTGTGTGCCGTCCGGCGTCCAGGCCGGCGTGCTCGAATGGTCATAGTCGCCGGACGTGATCTGCCGGGCCGGGCCGCCGTCGGCGCGCACGACGAAGACGTGATCGAAGCCGTACGGCCGGATGCCGGAGCCGTCCTGCTCATGGTTGAGGCGGTCCTCGACGCGCGGCGGATCGGCCCAGTCGGCGCCTTCGGGCTTCGGCGGCGGCGTCACGAACTGCGGCGCGGACGCATCCACGTGCATGGTGAACGCGAGGTGCGTCCCGTCCGGCGACCACGCCAGATCACCGGGCCCGTTTTCCAACTGCGTGATCTTGGCCGTCTTGTTCGGTTCGACCCAGTGGATGTAGATTTCGCGGCCGTCTGCCTCGTCGCTGCTCGTGAAGGCGATCCGCGAGCCGTCGGGCGACCAGCGTGGGCTCGACTCGTTCGCGTCGCGGGCCGTGAGCTTCACGTGGTTCGTGCCGTCGGCGTCCATCATCCACAGCGCGGCGGTGCGGCGGTCGGTCATGACGTCCATGCCGCGCCGGACGTACACGATGTGCTCGCCATCGGGCGCGATCTGAGGATCGTCGACCCATTCCAGATCGAAGACATCCATGCGCTGGAACGGCGGGGGGGACGCGTCCTGCGCCGCGAGCGGGGCCACGCTGAGCAGGGCGATCAGAAGAGTCGAGAGTATGTGGCGAACCATGGGACAACCGGGTTGGTGGAGCAAAGGGATGAACCGGCAGGGACCGGCCCTTTCAAGAACGCACCCACGGCCGGACGAGTCAACTCCTGCGTGCGATCCGCTCTCCATGGTCTGGCCCGGGCACCGCGGCGCGATCGGGGTTCACCACACGAACGAGGTTGAGCGTTGTCGCATGGCATCAGCCCTTGAGTTGCTGTTCGCGGCGGAGCGCATCGCGGGGCGTCGCTGCGCCCCGCTCGGAGGCCAGAGGTCACGTCCTTGGTGGATGACGCGAGGGTTGGTGGGGCGCGCAGCCCCAAGGCGGCGGGTGCGGAACGGGCGCGGGCGCGGCGGCTTTCACGCAACACGTCTCCGTGCCCTGACAACCACGCTCCTGCCATGCTCTCCGACGACACCATTGCCACGCTCGAACAGCACGCCGCCGCCTGCGACGCGGCACGGGCCGCGCTCGAAGACGCGCTCGACACGGCCGAACAGTCCGGCGCGCTGGACGACGACACGCTCCGCCCGGTGGCCGCCGCGCTCAAAGAGTGGCGCGATGCACAGCAGGGGTTCATGGACGCCGTGGCCGCCTCCGAGGCGCCCGACGTGCCGATGGCCGCGCTCCTCCTCAAGCAGACGGCCGACGTGGACGTGTCGAACGCCCGCCGCGGCCTGCCCGGCGCCTCGGTCGACAACGCGGATCAGCCGTTTGACATCGACATGACGGGCATGCGCGGCCAGGCGCTCACCACCGCGGCCATGGATGTGCTGCCCACGCTGGACGCATGATCGCTGTGGGCGGGCGTGCTGTAATCGTGCCTTCCCCTTCGACGACGGACGCTGGACCGCCCTCTGCGCAGGATGACGCGGGCCGGGCCTG
Organism: Bacteroidota bacterium; assembly: GCA_009908415.1. GTDB lineage: Bacteria > Bacteroidota > Rhodothermia > Rhodothermales > Salinibacteraceae > JAAAPH01. The sequence goes on along the minus strand of JAAAPH010000343.1, from coordinate 1,827 downwards.
CAGCGACGAATTGCGGCATCATCGCCGGTATGCGGGGCAGGTCGTTTGGCGCCAGCGATGTAACGCTTCCCCCGTGCGTTCCAACCGGTTGAGCATGAGCGGCGACGTGCCGTAGTTTAGCCTCGGAATGCGATCTTTCCGTACTCATGCTCTCTCGCGCCATGCCTGTTCGCTGGACCGCCGTGTTCTTCGCTGTGCTGATCGCCGTGGCCGGGTGCGGCGGCCAGGCGGAGGAGCCGGGTCCGCTCCGTCAATCGCCCCAGGGGGTTGCGACGGCCGAGAGCCGGTTCGGCGTCGGAACCACCGTGAACCGGCTCGACTCCGTGCTGCAAGCGAAGCCGCCTATCGGCGTCGTGGCACGCATCGATCACGCGGCGAACGCTGAGACCGTGGGCGACTCGCTCCGCCCGACCCGCGTCACGCTGTTCGGCAATCCCCAGCTCGGCACGCCGCTCATGCAAGCGAACCGCCGCGCCGGGCTCGACCTGCCGCAAAGGATGCTCGTCTACGAAACGCCCGACGGCCGCGCGATCCTCGCGTACAACGGCACGAACTACCTCGCCGCGCGGCACGGGCTGGACGGCGCCGAGACGCTGCCGAAGATGGCGACCGCCCTCCAGGGCCTCGCGGCCCAGATCGCGGACAGCACCGTGACGCCTGCCGACTCGGCATCGATCGAGGGCGGGGCGGGTATCATCGAAGTAGAAAGCGACGCGTCCGTTGAGGAAACGGTCCGCCGCCTGCGCGCCGCTATCGATCGGAACGAGGCGCTCTCCGTGATGGCCGAGCTCGACCATGCGGCCAACGCGGCCCGCGTCGACATGCAGTTGCCGCCGACTCGCCTGCTCGTGTTCGGCAATCCCGCCCTGGGTACGCCCCTCATGCAGGATGCCCCGACGATGGCGCTCGACCTGCCGCAAAAGATGCTTGTGTACGAAGCCGAGGACGGCACCGTGTACCTCGCCTACAACGATCCGTTTTTCCTCGCCGAGCGGCACGTGATCACCGGCCCGCCGTCCCGCCTGCACACCATCGCCGATGCGCTCGCCGCGCTCGCCGAACAGGCCGCCGGCAACGCCTAACCCGGAGCGCCGCACGCGATTCATCGCGTACCGACGCAGCATGCTGCGTCGCCTCCCCATTCTCCACGCCCCCTCTCCACCCCATGCTCCTCCTCGCTGACACGCCAGGTGCCGACCGTACCTGGTGGAAAGAAAGCATCGTCTACGAAATCTACCCCCGCAGCTTCCAGGACACGAACGGCGATGGCATCGGCGACCTGCCCGGCATCATCGAGCGGCTCGACTACCTGGAGTGGCTCGGCGTCGATGTGATCTGGCTCGGTCCCATGTACCAGTCGCCCAATGCCGACAACGGCTACGACATCAGCGACTACCGCGCCATCATGGACGTGTTTGGTACGATGGAGGACTTCGACCGGCTGCTTGACGGCCTCCACGACCGCGGCATGCGGCTCCTCCTCGACCTTGTCGTGAACCACACCTCCGACGAGCACCGCTGGTTTCAGGCATCGCGCGCGTCGCTCGACAACCCATACCGCGACTACTACTTCTGGGACGACCCGGCCGACGACGGCGGGCCGCCCAACGGGTGGGAGTCCCTCTTCGGCGGGCCGGCCTGGACCTTCGATGAGGCCACAGGCCAGTACTACCTGCACCTCTTCGATCCCAAGCAACCCGACCTCAACTGGGAGCATCCCGCCGTCCGCGACGAGGTGTACGACCTCATGCGCTTCTGGCTGGACAAGGGCGTGGATGGCTTCCGGATGGACGTCATCCCGTTCATCTCGAAAGACCTTCCGTTCGC
>JAAAPH010000280.1 GCA_009908415.1 Bacteroidota bacterium | reverse complement strand
TCTGCTCGACGCCGGCGCCGGCAGCGTGATGCCCGGATTCAATGAGATCGCCGGCATCCCGATGCACGCGCACGACGACCTCATCGACGGGCTGCTGCGCAACACGTGGGACTGGGACGGGCTCGTGGTGAGCGACTACACGGCCGTCTGGGAGATGACCAACCACGGCATCGCGGGCGACGACCTGTCGGCCGGCGTGCAGGCGCTCCGAGCGGGCGTCGATGTCGACATGGTGAGCGGCATCTACATCGACACGTTGGGGACGGCGGTCCAGAGCGGCGAACTGTACGAGGGCGAGGTGAACCAGGCCACGCGCCGCGTGCTGCGCGCGAAGTGGGACCTCGGCTTGTTCGACGATCCCTACCGCTACGGCAGTCCGGAGAAGGAAGCGCGCACCATCTTGTCCGACGAGCACCGCGCGCTGGCGCGCACGGCGGCGCACCAGTCGATGGTGCTGCTCAAGAACGAAGATGACGCGCTGCCCCTCTCCGATGATATCGCGTCGCTCGCCGTCATCGGGCCGCTGGCGACGGACGCCCGGTCGACCCTGGGCGAGTGGGCCGCCTCGGGCCGCGCCGAGGACGCCGTCTCGGTGCTCGATGGGCTTCGCCAGCACCTCGGCGAGGACGTAGCCGTGCAGCATGTGCCCGGCGTCCCCACCGTGATGAGCGACGACACGACGGGCTTCGCCGAAGCGCGCCAACTCGCGCGCGAATCCGACGCCGTGGTGCTTGTGCTCGGCGAGACGTACGGCATGAGCGGCGAGGCGGCCAGCCGCACCACGCTCGACCTGCCCGGCCAGCAGCACGCGCTCGCCGAGGCCGTCCAGTCCACCGGCACGCCAACCGCCGCCGTGCTGCTCAACGGCCGTCCGCTCGCGATCTCCGACCTGCACGAGACCGTGCCCGCGATCCTCGAAGCATGGTACCCCGGCATCGAAGCGGGCCCGGCCATCGCCGACGTGCTGTTCGGCGCGGTCAACCCGAGCGGCAAGCTGCCGGTGACCGTGCCGCGCAACGTGGGGCAGGTGCCCATCTTCTACAACCACAAAAACACAGGCCGCCCGCCCGTGGAAGGCCGGGACTACACGTCGCGCTACCTGAACACGCCCTTTACGCCGCTGTACCCGTTCGGCCACGGCCTGAGCTACACGACGTTCGCCTACAACGCGCCGACACTGAGCGCCGACACCATCACCATCAACGACACGCTGACCGTGCAGGTCGACGTGACGAACACGGGCGACCGCGCCGGGACGGAGGTCGTGCAGCTCTACGTCCAAGACCCGGTGGCGAGCGTCACCCAACCGGTGCAAGAGCTGCGCGACTTCGCCCGCATCGCACTCGACGCCGGCGAGACGCGCACGGTTACGTTCTCCCTCACGATGGACGACCTCGCACTCGTCGGTCCCGACCTGACGCGCGTCGTGGAGCCGGGTCGCTTCCACGTGCACACCGGTACGAGCTCGGCCGCGGTGCAGACGGCTACGTTTCGCTTGACGGGCTCGGTGACGCCGATGCCGCGTCCGCCGGTCGACGCGCCGCACGGTCGGTGACCACGAGCACGGCCCCGCCGATGATGAGCGCGAGGCCCACGCCGCGTGAGAGCGTCATCGGAATGACGTCCCCGCCCATCCAGCCGAAGTGGTCGATGCAGGCGGAGCTGATCAGCTGGAAGGCGAGCAGCAGCACGGCAAAGACGACGGCGCCCGCATGCTGCACGGCGTAGTTGCTGGCCGCCACGATGAGCACGCCGAGCGAGCCGCCGAGAAAGTACACAAGCGGAATGCCGCTCCAGCGCAGCACGCCCGTCCGCAGGCCGACGGCCAGCAGCAGGCCCGCGAAAGCCGCCCCCACGATGTGGTTCACGAACGAGCCGCGCAGGCTGCCGATGCGGATGGCCAGCGCGGCGTTCACCACGCGGCTCACCACGGTAATCGTGCCCGTCGCCAGCGCTAGCAGGATGTACATCGGAGCGGCGTGGTTGGGGGAAGGAACGGTTCACCCGAAGCGCACGAGCAGCACGCCTGCGAGCACGAGCAGCAGTCCGACCACGCGCTGCGGCGAGACGCGGATCGGCCGGAGGCCGAGCCACCCGAAATGATCGGCCACGCTGGAAAAGAAGAGATCGGCCGCGACGAAGAGGCTCACGGCCAGCGCGACGCCCAGTTGCGGCACCGTGACGTTGGCCAGCAGCACCATCAGCACCCCGATGACGCCGCCAGTCAGCTCGTGGCGAGGCGCGCGGCGGAGCGTTGCCCAAACGGATCGGTTCAGCCGCGCGCCCACGAGCAGCAGCGCGAACAGCGTGCCCGTCAGGTGCACGACAAACGACGATTCGAGCACGCCCACGTACTCGCCCAGCGTGGCGTTGAGGCGAATCGCGACGCCGAGGAGCAAGCCCGCCGCCATGCTCACCAGGACGGCCGTGAGGCGGCGCGGCACAGCAGAAGCGGGCAAGGACGGGCGCATGGGAAGCACGGAGAATCCGTGAAGTCGAGAACCTCCGCGACGGGAGCCGCCGTGAAGATACACAGCGCCGGCCCCCTCTTCCACCGCGCGCTTATCGGATGCGGCCGACCTGCACGGTCATTCCCAGGCCCCCGAAGGGTTGCCCGGTGTTCACGTTGGCGAAGCCGCGCACGCCCAGCGCGAGCGCGCGGGCGACCGACCACGTGATGGTGCCCTCCAGCGGAAACCCAATCATGGTCTCCAAGTCGCTCCCCGGTCCGTTTCCAAAGAGCGTCGTGTAGCGCCGCCCGCTCACTACGGCCACCCCCGTGCTTGCCGAAAACGTGAACGCCCGGACGAACAGCGCGCGGCCGTACAGCACGCCGACATCCCACGTCTCGTGCCCGGGCGTTGGGTCGGTGCTCGCGACGCGGAGGGAAAACACATGGCGGTCGGCCTCCAGCGTCAGCCCCATACTTCCCCCGGTGCCCAGCGTGGTGAGGCTGGGACTGGCGTGGACCCAGTACTGGATACGGGGAGCCTCATTCGCCGGCTGCCCGCGCACGGCGGAGGCGGGCAACACACCAGCGATGAACAGCAACAAGACGGGAACCAACCTCATCATAGCGGGACAGGGCGGGTGCAGCTCAGAATCTCGTGTTGACAATGTTCGCAAACTCGGACCCGAACGTATACGAAAGGGCGACCGAGCCGGAGAGCGAAAAGTCGGTGGCCAGCTCGCGCTGCTGCAGCAGGACGTCCTCTAGCGACGTCTCCCCGGCCGGCAGGGAAAGCTGGTCCTGGATCATCTCGAAATCGGTCCGGACGAACAGAGAGAGCCCACCGGCGATCCGGACGGACACCCGGCTGAAGAATTCGAGCCGCCGGGCGGAGAAATCGTGGAAATAGTGCGAGCCGGCCAGCCCGGTGTAGATGTCGCCCCACGGCTGCCGGGTGCTCACCGACGCCTCAAGCGCCTGATTGATGAGCGTTTCCTCGTTGCGGCCGAAAATGGTCTGCTCATCATAATCGGCCCGGGTGTAGCCGACGCGATAGACCAAGGTGATCGCCTTCCGCGTGGCGTCTTCGTACGGAAACACGCTGTACTCAATGCCCGGGTTGACCCGGAAGCGATGGTCGATGTTGCGGTCGTTGCGCGTCAGGTAATTCCCAAACAGCCCGGCCGACCAGTGGTCGCTCAGGCTCATGATGGCGTGGCTGTTGAACCCATGCCGATGACGCCGGCTCGTGACCGGGTCGTCATTGGCCTGCTCGATCGCGTCGTAGCTGAAGTTGAAGTACGGCCGTAGGTGGATCTTCCAGTTTTCCGTGACCCGATCGGCAAAGAACCCCCATCGCGAGTCAAACTCGGTTTGGTTCGACTCCAGCCCCATGCTTACCCGCCCGGCGTAGACCTCGAAGACCCAGTAGTCCCACGCATCGCTGATGGACTGCTGCGGCGCCACCTCGCCGTCCTCCTCCTCGTAGCTAATGGACAGCCCCGACGCAATGGGCGTGCGCATGACGTACGGCACCAGGCCCATTTTGAGCACCTGATTCATACTAGAGCGCGTCTCGGACCACGTCGCGTTCCGCCCGATACTTTGCGTGAGCGTGTGGTCGACGTCGGCGTACCCCCGCTGGCCAATGAAGGAGAACGCGTACTCCCGACCGCCGCCCCCCGTCCGCTCGTCGGTGATGAACACGTGTACGTCGGCTTGCTCGGGGTCGCGGACGTAGTTCACGAAGTTGATCTCACTCCGGATGTAGTTGAAGTCGCACCGATCACAGTCGATGTAGACCAGCGGCGCTTGGCCGGACGACGCATCTGCCGTTCGCGACGTGTCGCGGGGCACGTCGTGCGCGTGCAGCGCGGTGCCGCCGGCCACGCCGAAGATGAAGAGCAACACGAAAAAACGCCAGCAGCGTGACATGACGGAACTGACGCGAGCGGTTGAGTCGAAATCGACGTGCATGAACCTCCACAGAAACGGATGAACGCAGCAGTAACGAGTACCGAGGCAACTCGCCCCCGGCGTGATGGGTCGGCGGGAACGGGTTTAGTAACGGCTTCGAAACAAGAAAACCATCGGACCACCACATCAACCACCATGCCGAACTACGCCCAGCCCCGACCAACAGACGGACTGCACCGCGGCGCCGGCTGAGGTTTCGCCCGGTCTGGAGCGCATCGAAACGCAGGCTGTGGCGGTGAAATTATTTTTTCACCCTAAAGGACGCTACCTCCGGCTGCGATGTCAAGCCGTTACCCTTTCCAGCCTCGCCGGCGCAATTATTTCGCGTCGAATTAACAACCGGTCCTGTAGCCGCAGGAAAGGCGACGGGGCCCCTGCCCACTAAAACCTACATATTTTCCGCTTCGCTCCCTCGGACGACCGATGGGCGTGCCGGCGGTATGGCGGCGTGCTCGAACCTACAACCGCGTGTTGACGACGTTGTTGTAGATCGAACCGAAGGTGTACGAGAATCCTACGTTGACCTCGTACTCGTACGTGGTCAGGAGGTCCCGGCGCCGAAGCAGCACCTCCTCCAGCGAAGCGTCGCCCTTCGGGATGTGCAGCTGGTCGTGAATCAGGTCGGCCTGGAGGCCCATTTGCAGCGCGAGGCCCTCGATGAGGCGGAGCGACATCCAGCTGTTGAACTCGATCCTGTTCTTCTCGAAGTCGTGCAGGTAGTGGGATCCCTCCACGCCCACGTACACCGACCCCCAGCGCTGCTCAAGGTCGAGGGAAATGTCGAGGGCCTGCTCGCCCACGACCTGCTCCGTCCGGCCGAAGACCGTCTCTTCGCGATAGTCCAACCGCCGAGGCCCGATCCGATAGGCAATGGTCAGTTCCTTGCGGTCGGCCACCTGGTACGGGAAGACGTTGTATTCGAGGGCCGGCGTCAGCTGAACGCCCAGCGCCATGTTTCGGAACGTGTTCGAACGGACGTCGCCGAAGGCGCCGATGGACCAGTGCTCGCTGATGCTCCGGACCGAGGACGTTTCGAAGTCGGTGCTTCGCGATAGGCTGGAGATGGTCTCGTCGTCGCGCTCGAAGACGTTTCTATCGTATTCGATCTCCAGTTGATTGCGCGTCCTCCACAGCGCCGTCACCCGGTCGGCCTCCAGGCCCAGATCCAGCGAGTACTCGCTTTGGCTTTTCTCGTCCTCGATCCCCCCGCCCAGGTCGACCTCGAACACCCAGTGGTTCCATGGGTCGTCGACCTGCTGCGACGGGGACGCTTCTGATTCGGCGCCGTTCTCGTAGGTCACGTCCAGTTGCGACCCATTGGCACTCGCATGTGCAAAGGGCGCCAGCCCGATCTCAAGCGTGCTCACCAGCCCATCCTCGATTTCGACGTCCGTGTCGGTGGCCTCCGTGGTGTACGTCAGGTGAAACCGGGATCCGCTGTATTCCTTTTGCCCGATGAATTCGAGGGTGTACCGCCGTCCCCCGCCCCCGGTGGAGCGCAGCGTCCCGAGCACGTGCACGTCGGCCTGCATGCGGTCGCGCACGTAGCTAACGAACGTGATCTGGCGCCGGATGTAGCGCTCATCGCACCCCTCGCAGTCGAGAAACACCCTGGGAGCACCATCCGACGCCGATGCTGTCGTGTCGGGCGTCGCGTCCTGCGCCTGCGCGGGCGGAGCACCCAGCCCGGTGAGCAACAGCGCCACGAGGATGCTGGCCAATGCTGTTCGCAGCGAATCCATCCGGTATGTCATACAGCGGGTACGTGACAAGTGAGCAATCGAAGGTCCGGCGCGGCGAGGCTCCCGACCCGCTCGGATCTTTGTGAAATTATTTCTTCACTCAAAGAAGAAGCTGATCGGGGCAATGTCAAGCGGATCAGCTTCCCCTTGTATCTTCCCATTCTTCCCTCTATTCTTTACCCCATGTGAAGAAAAAATTTCAGCGACCCTTCGCTCCCATGGATCCTCCGTTCCAGACGCAGCTCAGCCGTCGCGAGCGACAAATCATGGAGGCCGTGTACCGGCTCGGTGAAGCCGGCGTCGCCGCCGTGCAGGAGGAGCTCTCCGACACGCCTGACTATCACGCCGTGCGCGTGGCAATGGCCAAGCTCGAGGAAAAAGGCTACCTCAAGCACCGGCAGGAAGGGCGCCGCTACATCTACTCGCCCGAGATTCCCCGTGACGAAGCGAAGCGCTCGGCCCTGGGCCATCTGGTACGCACCTACTTTTCGGGGGCGCCGTCCGAGGTGCTTCTCACGCTCCTCAACATGTCCGCCGACGAGTTGAGCGACGACGACATCGCCGAACTGGAGGCCTGGATCAAACAGGCGAAAGCCACCGGTGACGATGATTGACGCTGCTGCTCTCCAGCTTGTTGGCCACCTCTTCCTCCACGGCACAGCTGTGCTCGTCGTGGCCTGGATCGCCGTGCGCTATATTCCCGGCCTGCCGGCCGCGAGCAAGCATGCCATTTGGACGACGGCGTTCGCGGCGCTTCTCCTCTTGCCGATCGGCGCCTGGATGATCCCGGGCTGGGGCATCGACCTGGCGGCATTCCGCTCCGGCCTGGGCGACGGCTACGCGCAACCGGTGGTGCTGGCTGCGACGCCGGAAGCAGCACCGACCGAGCCGATGCCTTCGGACACCTCGCCGGAGGTGGGATCGTCCTCGGCGTCGTCCGCGGCCGCCTCGGGGATCGACGCCGCGGCGAACGCTTCGCTCCTCCGCCGCGCTGCTCGGTGGATTGCGCCCGGCTTCCTGCTGGTGTGGGCCGTCGGCGCGCTGCTGCTGCTCGGCCGGCTCGCCATGGGCATGGCCGTGCTCTGGCGATGGAACCGGTCGGCGACGGAACTCGACAGCGCGGAGTTGGCCGCCTCACTGGCGCGCAAGCTCAACTTCGATCGGCCGTTCACGGTGCGACAGAGTCCTGAAGCCCGCGTCCCCATCGCCTGGGGGACCATCCGGCCGGCGATCATCCTTCCGGTCGACGCGCAGCAATGGCCGGCGGCTCGCCTCCGGTCGGTGCTGTTGCACGAGCTGGCGCACATCAAACGCTGGGACTACCTGACGCACGTGTTGAGCCGCGTGGCCCGCGCGCTCTTCTGGCCCAACCCGCTCATCTGGAAAGCCACCGAACGGTCAGCCGCTGCCCAGGAGCGCGCTTGCGACGACGTCGTGCTGCAGAGCGGCGTCGCCGCGTGGGAGTACGCCGAGCAACTCCTGGCCGTCGCCAAAACGCTCCGCCACCGGTCTACCCCCGCCGAGGCCGTCGCCCTCAACGCGGGACTCCGCTTCAAGTCTCGGATGCGCGCCCTGCTGCAGCCCACGGCGCCGCACCGGACGATCACCCGCCGAGAGATCGGGACTATTCTGATCGTGGGAATGCTGCTTTGGGGCACCGTGTCGGCCTTTCACCTCGGCCCATCGCCGTCGCCCGACCGCCGTGCCCAACACTGGCTGGAAGCCGAACAGGCCACCCTGCCCGCCGCGTTCACCCCGCGCGAGGACGACCACGCCTCGCAGGGCTCGTACGTGGAGGTCACCGATCGCGCCGACGACCTCGACCGACCGCCCCCCGCGGATCCCGCGGTCTACACGTTCGACACGCCACGCGCCGGTCGGCACGTCGTTTGGGCGCGCGTACGCATCCGCTCCAACGACCACGACTCGATCTGGCTGCGGGTGGACAGCACACGGTGGATCCGGTGGAACGGCATCGAACAGAGCGACCGGTGGCACTGGGTGCAGGTCCAGGATGCCGATCAGGCCGGCCGCCCTGTGGCGTTTGACCTCTCCGCGGGGTCGCATCAACTCATGCTGAGCCAGCGCGAGGATGGCGTAGACATCGACCGCCTGCTGGTCACGAGCGACTGGAACTATCAACCCCGTGGGCCCGGTGCGTCAGCGCCGGACGCGGCCGCGCTGCACCGGATCTGGCTGGAAGCCGAGGACGGATGGCTGCAGACGCCGCTGCAGGTGGATCATGCGCCGCATGCGTCGGGCTGGCGGCACGTCGAAGCGCGCCCCGACGACAACAGCATGGACGCGCCACCCTCCACCGGGCATGCCTCGTACTCGTTCGAGGTCCCCCGTGCCGGAACGTACTGCCTCTGGGGCCGCGTCATCGCCGCCTCCACGAGCAGCGATTCGTTCTGGCTCCGCATGAACGATGGGCCATGGATCCGGTGGAACGGAATTCAACCGGGCCGCCAGTGGCACTGGGACGAGGTGCACGACGCCGATCGCGACGACATGCCGGTGCGCTTCGACCTGCCGGCGGGATCGCACCGGCTGACGGTAGCCTACCGCGAGCGGCACGCGAAGCTCGATCGTCTCATGCTCGTGAACCGCGCGACGTACCGTCCCCGCGGACCGGGCGCGCGCCCAACCGGTTTTGGCGGGTTCTCCCAGACGCTTCCCCTGGACGAAGCCGCGCTAACCCCACCGATGGTCTTGCGCGCGGACTCCCAATCCACGAGCCCGCAGTCGTGGATCGAGGTGCCCGACGGGCCCGGCAACGACCGGCCGGAGGGCGGGCCCGGCGCAGCGACATTCGCCTTCACCGTTCCCGAAGCCGGCCGCTACGTCTTCTGGGGCCAGGTGCAGGCGAAGGCCCGCAACGACAACTCATTCTACGTGTCGGTAGACGGCGGGGAGGAAATGACGTGGCACGTGCCCGCCCCTGACGCGACCACCGACGGATGGCGATGGGACCCGATCAGCAGCGGTGAGGACGACGCCTTCACCGATCCGGTCATCTTTTCGCTCGACGCCGGCCCCCATCAGATCCGCATCCGCAATCGGGAGGACGGCACGCGCCTCCGCGACCTGCGCATCACGAACGAGCCGCTTCCGCTCGCACCGTGAGGACTCCACTACCGGTCTGGGTGGAGGGTTCATCCATCCTGACCGCCCGCACTTCTTCTACCGTTGGATGCCATCGCTCGGTGCGCGGGCACGCCGGGTGGCGAGCGTAACCATCTAATGAAATCCATCACTTCTTCCCGTCCTGACCGGGCGACGGAGCGACAATGTTGGACCTTGCCTGTCGATTTGGCGGTTGTAGCCGTGCTTTGCGGAAGGCGGTCACCGCAGTGTACCGCTCCTCCATTGCGTTGCATGTTGCACTCAACCGTATCGAACGACCATGTCGACCCAAAACCGCGCGGTGGCCACCCTTGGCGGCGGCTGCTTCTGGTGCCTCGAAGCTGTGTACGAGCGCGTCGAAGGGGTTACATCGGTAACCTCCGGCTATGCGGGCGGCCACGTGCCCACCCCATCGTACCGGCAAGTGTGTAACGGCACCACGGGCCATGCGGAAGTCGTACAAATCGAATACGACCCCGCGGCCATCACGTACCGCGACCTGCTAGAGATCTTCTTTACGATCCATGACCCCACGACCAAGAATCGCCAGGGGGCCGACGTAGGCCCGCAGTACCGCTCCGTCATCCTGTATCACGATTCCGACCAGCAGTCGACGGCCCAAGCGGTGATCGAGGCGCTCGACGCGGAGAATGTGTTTGAGGACCCCATCGTGACCGAGGTGGAACCGCTCGACACCTTTTACCGGGCCGAGGACAGCCATCAGAATTACTACGAAAACCATCCGGGCCAGCCGTACTGCCAGGCGGTCATCGCTCCCAAGGTCAACAAGCTGCGCAAGAAGCACGCAGACCGGCTGAAGGCGACCGCGTAGAGCCCCCGTTTGGACGGCGTAGGCAGGTGGGCCTAGAGTCCACACGTTCTTCAAACAATTTGCCCGGAATGGCGCGCAGGAGATGTTACTTCCGCTCCTAACACTGCGGCTATCATATTCTGATACACTGAGGGCAACCGACCTCTTGCCGTAACTACTCACTGCGGTTCCATACAATATTGAGTAGCGAACCGGTTCATTTTGTGAATGCGCCGCGTGACGCTGGAACGCTCGACGTATTCATTGCGCCGGACTTGACATCTGCCGCTTCTTTCTGCCGCACCGCCCCGCGTGTGGCCCCGCTGCGGCCCGCTTGTTCTTCTTGATATCTCGTTCCTGATGGACGTTGTTACCCCAACATCTTCGATTGACCGACGTGATACGACGCGCGGCAGCCGCCCGAAGCGCGTAGCGCTATTTACGGGGGCCTACAACCATATTGCCGATGGCGTGTCGCTCACGTTGAACCGTCTCGTCGATTATCTGCAGCGGCACGGAACGGAGGTTCTTGTCTTTGCCCCTACCGTGGACGACCCGCCGCTCGACCATCACGGCACACTCGTTCCGATTCCGTCGATGCCGGCTCCGGGCCGCCCGGAGTACCGCGTCTCGCTGGGCCTCTCGTCGGAGGCGGAGCAGCGGCTCGAAGCGTTTCAGCCCTCGCTGATCCACATAGATCG
>JAAAPH010000190.1 GCA_009908415.1 Bacteroidota bacterium | reverse complement strand
GTATTGCGTTCTGGAGGGGCCGCGGCGGTGGCCGATTGCGAGGCCGCGCTGGATCCTGCCGTAGGGGCGCTCTGCCGCGACGGGGATCGGGGGGCTGCGGCTGCATGCTTTTGGGCTCGGCGAGAGGCCTCGTCGGCGGCTCCCCCGGCCGTGGGCGGGGCAGAGAGGGTGGCGCGGGGGCTTCCCGAACTTGTGGACTGAGCGGATGCTGATCGGGCCGTATCGGGCGAAACGACTTGAGCCGTCGCAGACGGCTTGTTCTTCACGGTCGCGCCCGGGTCGCTGGATGAGGAGGCCGACGAATGGGCCGACCCGGCGGGGGCGCGCTGCGTCGATGACGACTTGCCCGAAGCGTCGCCCGCGGTGGGCGTCTTCGCAGTGGGTTTGCTCGACCCCTTTGCGGCGGCGTCTCGTGCGTCTGCCCCAGCGGTTCCCGATCCTGCCGCCGATGCACCAGACTTCGTCCTCGCGCCGTTGGCTTCCGTCTTCGAGGCGCTGGTCGCTTGCTGGGCGGATGCCGACGTCCCACCGGCCTGCGTTGCAGTCGCGGTTGTCTTGGCCCGTGAAGCGTTGGCGCGCTCAGAGGACGTGGTCGTCGCCCCGGCGTCGGTGCCGGCGGACGCCCCTTTCTTCGAGGCCGGCGACGCGGATTTGGGGGATGCATCCTTCCCCGCGGACCCCTTCTTCGTGGTATCGGGTGACTTGGTATCGGGTGACTTGGTGTCAGACCGCGCGCCCTTGGAGGACTTTGCGTGGGAACCCTCTTCCTTGCCCTTGGCCTGGGACGAGTGCGCGTCGTTCTCCTTGGAGGCTCCGGCCTGCTTGGATGCGCCGGTATGTTCGGCCGTGTCGGTGGCGGAGGCTGATGAGCCGCCTGCCGACGTCGTCCGGTTCGACTCAGCGGAGAGCACCGCGTCGAAGGAGCCTCCGAAGGCCGGAGTATCGGTATCGGATTGGGACGCCTCCTTCGGGGCCGGGGTGGAGGAGGGGGCAAATGGAATGGCTGGCGGTTGCATCGAAGATCAACCCGGATGGTGAACAGGGGCTACTGGCGGGCGACAATGCGGTCCACGAGACGCGCCGCTTTGTCGGGGGGGATGGCTTGTAGGAGGCGCGTCCGGTTGCGGCCGGACGTCTGCGCGTAGAGGGACTCGTAAACGCTGAGGTTGAGGGGAGCCAAAACGGCGCGCATCTCGCGAAGGTCGAGGTCCGTGAGGGTATTGCTGATGTCGGCGGCTTTGGCCTGGGTGGCCTCCAGCGAGGAGACCCGCTGCTGCAGCTCGTCCAGTTGGGCCTGCAGCGTGGACGTGCGAGACTGCACCGACGAGAGGCTGTCGTGCACCGTCGTCAGCGAATCTCGCAGTTGGTTCACGGTAGTCTGCTGCGCGAAGAGCGCCTTCGGGTCGCCCGAGTTGAGCGAGTCGATGAGCGCCATGAGCTTCGCGCGTTGGTCCAGGCTATCGCTAGCCACGCTGTCGGGGGGCTGAGACTGCGCCACGATGTCGGGGGCGATGTACGGCATCGCAAAGTACGACCCGATCAAGCTGACCGTGAAGGCCAGCAGCCCGACACCAATGACCATCAGGGACTTTTTCATAGGAGCGACGTGTTGTTGTCGTTACGGCAGTACCGCATCACGGCCTGTTCATCGAGAAACGCCATCTCGGACTCGGCGACTTTCTTCTCGTGTTGGTCTTTTTCGCCGTCATGAAGCGTTTCGAGGCTCTCCTGCGCTTGGCGCCGCTCGACCCAGTTCGAGCGGGCCGCGTCTTCGCGCTGCCGGTACTGGTCGAGCTGGTCGCGCGCCGTGTCGCGCAGCTGCCGCGCATGCTGGCGGAAGGCGTCGTACTGACGAAGCGTCTGGAGGTCGACCTCGCCGGCCGCGGGGGCATTGTTGTTCAACTCGCGGAGCCGCTCCTCAGCGCGCCGAACGGCTTCCTCTTGAGCCCGCCGGTCGGAGACGGCCTGCGCAAGGAAGTAGCGCGCCTTTTCGGTTTCGTATTCGCGGAGATCGAGCACGCTTTGCAACGAAAAACGGAACTTGTTTCCCGACATAGTTTCCTTAAGAGTCTCTGGTTCATCGCGCAGGATCAGCGAAAAATTTTCCGCGTCACGCGAAGTATCGTGATTGGGGGCGCGCGGAGGCTACGGTGAGCCGCATCAGGACGCGGTATCAAAGGCTGTCGCGCGCTACGGAGAAGAAGCGCAAATCCCTCGCCAAACTTGCGTCCGCTGCGCACCCCAATCGCACGAGGCCTGCTGGGAAGAGGCACGTACCCGCTGCAAGACGCACGGCCGAGGCGGCTCGCACCGGGCCACGGCGTGGTGTGGCGAGGCCGCTCCCGGGGCGAGAAGGGAACCACCGGACGGACTCAGAGCGTGCCCAGCAGCTCCTGGAGGTGTTGGGCCGGCGGCCGCTCGGGCATTTCGTTCGTGCCCTGCTGGAGAAAGCTGACAAGGCGCGGATGCGCTTCGATGGCGCGGTCCGTCTCGGGGTCGGAGCCGCGCTCGTAGGCGCCCACATTCACCAGGTCCTCGACCTGGCGGTAGCTGGCCAGGAGTTGGCGCGCCTCCTCCGCCGCGCGTTGGTGTTCGGGAGAGGCCACGCGGCCCATGAGGCGGCTCACGCTCTGGAGCACGTCGATCGCCGGGTAATGGTTGGCCTGCGCCAGGTCGCGGGAGAGCACGATATGGCCGTCGACCGTGCCGCGCACGGCATCGCTGACCGGCTCGTTCATATCGTCGCCCTCCACGAGGACTGTGAAGATGCCGGTGATGCTACCGCCGTCGGCCGGCCCGGCCCGCTCCAGCAGTCGGGGGAGTTCCGCAAAGACGCTCGGCGTGTACCCGCGGGTCGTCGGCGGCTCGCCCACGGCAAGCCCGATCTCGCGCTGCGCCATGGCGACGCGGGTGATCGAGTCCATCATCAAGAGCACGTCGTTGCCGCGGTCGCGGAAGTGCTCGGCGATCGCGAGGGCCACGCCCGCGCCTTTCACGCGACTCATGGCGGCCTTTTCGCCGGTGACGGCGATGACGATTGAACGGGCCAAGCCCTCGGGGCCGAGGCTGTCGGAGATGAACTCGCGCACCTCACGGCCACGTTCGCCGATAAGGGCTACCACGTTGATGTCGGCCTGCGCATTCCGGGCGATCATGCCGAGCAGCGTACTCTTTCCGACGCCGGATCCGGCGAAGATGCCGATACGCTGCCCCTTGCCAAGGGGCAGAAACGCGTCGATGGCACGGATGCCGGTGGGCAGTTGCGTGTCGATGAGACGCCGCTCCAGCGGGGAGGGCGGATCCCGATGCACGGGCTCCTCGTCGGGGAGCGTGAGCGGTCCTTTGTCGTCGAGCGGGTTGACGTTTGCATCGACCACGCGGCCGAGGAGCGCTTCGCCGACGTCCACGGTGAGCGGAAGCGCCGAGCGGCGTACGAGGCAGCCGGCGCGGAGGCCGACCGTCTTTTCGAGTGGCATCAGGACGGTCGTGCCCTCGCGTACGCCCACCACTTCGGCCTTGATGCGCGGGACGTTCGGGTCGTCGGGGGAGTAGATGTAGCAGAGCTCACCGACGGCCGCGTTCAAGCCGCTCGCCTCCACAAGGAGCCCGACCACCGATCGGACCTTGCCGAAGCGTGCGGGGCCTAGCGAGGTCGACTTAATCTGTTTGAGGCGGGTCTGAAAGGAGGAGAGAGCCATGCCTTAGGTCGAGGGGGCGTTGGGATCGTCAGGAGGGACGTCGGGGCGGTCGTGGACAGGCGGCGGAGCCATGCCCACGAGCTCCTTCAGGGCGTCGAGCGTTTCGGCTTTGTGATGCCGGATGAGCGCCGTCGGGGACTCGACGCTCCAGTCGCCTTCCGCGTGCTCAGGGTCTGGGTTCCAGTGCAGCGTTTGTTCGTGGTTCGCATTGAGCTGCTCGATGAGCCCTTTCTCCTGAAGGCGCTGATAGTCCACCGGGTGGAGCGTGACGGTCAGCGACCCGGCGCTGGCGAGCTCTTCGACGGCCTCGGCAATGGCCCGGGCCGAGGCGCCGCGGATCGACTCGGGGAGGGGCGTGTCGAGGAGCGCTTCGCCGACCTGGACGGCCAGTTCGAGCAGCGCCGGCTCGCTCGCTTCGATGTAGTCCTCCCACAGCGACTTGAGCTGCGCCACGTCCGCCGCCAGCCGCTCGACGTCGGCGTCGAACTGCTGGCCGAGGTTGGCCTTGGTGTCGTCCATGCCGTCCTCGTAGCCTACGTCATAGCCCGCCTCGAAGCCTTCCTGCCGCGCCTCCGCAGCAGCCGCTTCGACTTTCGCAGCCCATTCGGCTTCGAGCTCGGCACGCAGCTCGTCGAGCGGGTCGACGGCGTCTGCTTCCGGCTCCTCGGAGGCAGCCGGCTCGTTGTCGGCCATCCCGTCGCCCGCCGCCGGGTCCGGATGCTCGTCCTCATTGCCGGGCACCGCAATGGGCGTCGGCGTGAACGCGGCCTCCTCCCGGGGCACCACGCCTCGTTCCTGGTACGAGCGCCGTTGCGGGGGCGAGGCGCCCTCCGAGAGGTCGATCTGAACGCGCTCCCGCGGGATGCGGGCCCTGCTCTGGTGGAAGCCGTCATCGTCTAACGAGACCGGTTCCACCTGATCGGGCGGCAGATCCTTCTTTTTGATAACGCGGTTGGGCACGATTTGCGTGTGGATGTGTGGATGTGTGGGTAGTAGGGACGCGGACACCTCATCGCCCACACCCTCAAACTCCCACACTGTATTATTCGATCATTTCTTCCGCACTGCGGGCGAGCACGATCTCGTCTTCGTCTTCGAGGCGTTGCGCCGTTTCGATGATGGCGCGCTGCGCGTCTTCGACGTCGCCCACGCGGACCGGCCCCATCAACTCCAGGTCTTCGCGGATGCCGTCGGCCACCCGCTGGCTGACGTTGTCGAGGATCTTGTCCTTCAGCTCGTCTGGCGAGGCCTTGAGCGCCATCACGAGGTCGCGCTGGTCGGTTTCCGTGAGGAGGCGCTGCAGGTCGCGGTCGTGCACATTGGCCAGGTCCTCGAACACGAACATGAGGCGCTTAATGGAATCGGCCAGCTCCGGATCGCGGTCCTCGATGGTGCCCAAAATTTGCTTTTCCGTGTTGCGGTTGACACCGTTCAAGATGTCGGCCACCTTCTCCGCGCCGCCGGACGAGCTGAGCTCGGCGCCGAAGACGGATCCGAGCTGCTGGCGGATCACCGACTCGATGTCGCTGAGCAGGTCGGGCGATGTTTTGTTCATCGTGGCCAACCGGTACAGAATCTCCGTCTGTAGGTCGTTGTCGAACCGGTTGATGATGTCGCCGGCCTTCATCGAGTTGAGATGGGAGAGGATGAGGGCGGCCGTCTGCGGGTGTTCTTTCCGGAGGTAGCCGGAGAGCTGTTCGGTTTCGACCGTTTGCAGCAGGTGGAACGCCGAGACTTCCATGGAGGCTTCGACCCGCATCAGAACTTCCTCGGCGCGGTCGGCCCCGAGCGCTTCGACGAGCGCTTCGCGGGCGTAGTTCATGCCGCCCTGCGCGATGTAATCCTGCGCGATGGCCATGTCATGATACTCCACGAGCACCGACTCGACGACTTCGCTCGATACGTTGCGGAGCCGGGCGATCTCGATGGAGATCTGCTCGACCTCGTGGTCGTCGAGCCGGCGGAGGACCTCGCCCGCGGCGTCCACGCCGAGCGCGATGAGCAGCACGGCCGATTTCTGTGCGCCGCTCAGGGTGTCAGCGTCCTCCTCGCGGACGGCGTTCAGCGAGGCATCCTGTATCTCGGCGGCTTCGGCCGGCAGCCCGGAGGCATCCTCCATGGCACTGCTCATCAGATTGGCGAGCTGCTGGTTGGTTTCCATGACGGTGTACTACGTGGTCGGGGTCAGAAAAGGGGACAACTAGGCGCGGGCTTTCTGCTTCTCGGCCCGCTCGCGCTCCACCTCGATGGCGTCTTCGATGAGCCAGGTGCGGATGAGCTCGGCGGCTTCGTCCGGGTGGTCGAGCACCTGGTTCTGCACCTCCTTGTAGAGGCGGTGCTTACGCTTGAGCGCCTGCTGGGCCTCGGCCGACAGCTTGCTGGTGTACACGTCATCGTCCGAGAGAACGAGGTCCTCGACGTCATCGTCCTCGTCGCGGCGTCGTTTTGCTTCCAAGGGTTCCTGCTCGCCGGCTTCTCCGCCAGCGATCATGAGCCCATCTTCATCCAGCTCGCTGCCCCGTTTGGCAATCGAACGGATAAGCCACACGCCGAGCAACAGGGCGAGCACGATGAGCCCGTAGCGTAGGTATCGCTCGATCATCTGCATCTGCTGTTCTTCCTGCAGCTGCTGCACCATCACGTCGTTGGCATCCGGGCTAAAGCGCGTCTGATGGATGGCAAACCGGTCGCCCCGCTCCGGATTGAAGCCGACGGCATTTTTGACGATCTCCTCGATTTCTTGCAGTTCTTCGTTGGTGTACGGCACGGGCTCGGCGGCTGCTTCGCCCTCCCCCTCTCCCGCTCCGGCCCCGGGCGGGGGCTTCTGGTTGAGGATCACCGACACGGTGAGCTCTTCGACGTCGCCGGTGCTGCTCTCGGTGCGCTCCTGCGTGCGGCTCACCTCGTAGTTGCGCACCCTGGAATTCGCGTTGTCTTCCGGGCTCTCCTCGTTAAGCTGCTCTTCGCTGATGACCGTCTGGCTCTCCGGGTCGATGAGGTTGCGCTCCGACACGGTGCGGCTGAAGTCGAGCGCGGCCGAGACGCGCACGATCGAGTGGCCCGGCCCCAGCACCTGGTCGAGCATCGACTGGCCGCTTTCCATCAGGTGCTGCTCCACCTCTTGCTGAATTTCAAGCTGGGTGGAGGTGAGCTGCGCGTTCGGGTCGCCGGCGTTCGGGTCCGACAGCATGTTGCCTTGGCTGTCCAGCACCGTCACGGCCGCGGCCTCCATGCCCTCAACGGCGCCGGCCACGAGGGCCGTGATGCCGTCCACCTGCGGCGTCTTGAGCGTCACGCTGCCCGCGTGCTGCACCACCACGGACGCGCTGGCTTCGACCTGGTTCTCACGAAACGGATTCCGCTCGGGCAAAACGAGGTGCACCCGCGCCATCTCGACCTGCTCCATGTTGGAGATGGTCCGTGCCAGCTCGCCCTCCAGGGCGCGCTTGCGGTTCATCTTCTGCATGAAGTCGGTCATCCCCATGTTGCCCTGGTCGAACAGCTCGTAGCCCACCTGGCCGTCGGAGACGAGGCCTTCGGATGCGTAGCGCATCCGCAGTTCGTACACGTTCTCGCGCGGGACGTAAATGGCCGTGCCGTTTTGCCGGAGCTCGTACGGGGTGCCTTCCTCGCGCAACGACTCCACGACTTGGTTGGCGTCGGTGGGGGAGAGCTCGCCGAAGAGCAGCGCGTAGTCGGTCTGGTTCGACCACACGGCGATGCTTAAGGTGATGGCGATGCCGCCGATGAGTACAAGACCGAGCGCAATCTGCTGTCCTCGGGAAAGCCGGCCCAGAAACTGACGGATGTTCTGGAAGAAGTCCTGCATTTAAGCGCAAAGGGTGAACGATGAAAGGGTTGAGCGTCGAACGACGCAGGGCGAGCGCCGAGGGGAGCGTTCCTCCACCAGCACGCGCCATCCGCCCATCGACCATCCACTCGGTCCGTGGGGTGGGGCGGGGAAGAGGAGAGGAGGGCGGTTAGACCGGCATGCGCATCAGCTCTTGATAGGTCTCCAGCATCTTGTTGCGGGTTTCCGTCATGAGCTGAAAGTGCAGCTTCGCCTGGTTCATGGAGATCATGACCTCGTGCAGGTTTTCCTGCTCGCCGGCGATGAACGATTCGATCTGGCCTTCGGCGGCTTTCTGGGCGCCGTCGACGGTATTGACGGCCTCCTTCAGCGTATCGACGAAGGTGGAGCCGCCCGACGATTCGGGCTGGCGCGGCTGCGGGAGCCGCTGCACGTCGTCGGTCGGAAACGCGCCCTGCAGGCGTTGGAGCTGGGCAACATTCATGGAAAGGGCCATGGCGGATAGGCGGAGAAATTGGAGAAAAGCGAGGAGGGGCTACCCGTGCACGTCGAGCTGATTGCCGACCGCACTCGGGTTAATGGTTTGGGCGTCTCGATTGGGGCCGTAGAGCCGGAGCGACAGGTCGGGGTCTTCGGGGAAGGCCCGGCGAATCATGCGCCGCTCGGCCGAAGACAGCTCGCCGGAGGGACCTGACGCGGAGGCGTTGCGCTCGCGCACGTCTCCGGACGGGCGCGCTTTTGCCGCCTTCTCCACGCTCGCCGATTGGATCGAGGCGCGGTCCAGGTTCGGAGCCCGTGTGCTGTAGGGGCTGAATCCGAGGGGGCTGTAGCCGTTGATTTTCTTGCTCATGGGTGTCACCGAGAAAGGTGATGGGTCGCGATTAGATCTGTAAGGTCTGTTTGGCCATCTGCTTGGCGGCCGAGACCATCGACAGGTTGGCCTCGTAAATCCGGTTGGCCGACATCATACGCGACATCTCTTCGACGACGTTGATGTCGGGGTACCGGACGTAGCCGTTCTCGTCGGCGTCTGGGTGAGACGGGTCGTATTCGAGCCGCTCGTCGAGCTGCTCGGCGACCTCCGTGCTGGGGCCGAGGTCCATCTCGGGCAGGCGGCGCCGCAGCGACGGATCGCTGATCGACGCGCCAGCGGAGCTGCCCTGCAGGTCGAGCGTCGAGCGGTTGAGCACCTCGCTGAAGCGGGTGTAGTCCTCCTGCGTCACCTCATGGACGGCCCGCTTGATTTGATAGGGGGTGCCGTCTTCGGTGCGGCTCGTCTTCGCGTTTGCGATGTTTTCGGTGTGGGTCCCGAGCGCAATGCGTTGCGCTTCGAGCCCGCGGGCCGCGATGCGGAAGATGGACGAAAAGCGATCGCCAAGCAGCATACGTCTATTCGTTCGTGCTGGATTTAAGAGGAAGGGTCAACCGGCCGATACGTTACTCTGTACGGCCCTTGATGCCGGTGCGCATGAGTTCGAAGTGCTCGCGGAGCGCGCGCGTCGCGAACTGGGTACGCATCTGCACGTCGGCCATAATCATCATTTCATCTTCAAGAATGGGCGGCCCATCTTCGACCTCCATGCGCGGCTCCACGTCTTCGGGGTCGCGCAGGCTCGGGACCTGGTGACGCACCTCGCGCAGCTGGTCCTCAAAAGAAACCGAGATGCGCTGGTAGCCGGGCGTGTCGATATTGGCCAGGTTGCTGGCCGTGGCTTGCGAGCGTTGCACGTACGCCTTCATGGACGTACGGAGCAGCGACAGATTCTTCGTAAGCATAGGTGAGCGACGGAATGAATGGGCCGGTGCGTCGTTGTGGGCAACGTGTCACAACCACTATGCCATCGGAAATTTGTGCACGATCGCCGGCCCACCCCGCACAGCAGCACGGCCCGGCCCTCCCCCGCGTCTGGGTCTTCGCCCCGGTGCATACCCCCACGTCGCCCCCTCATGCCGCGGGCTCGAACGCTTTCGAGCGCGGCGATCGGAAAGAACTGCACGGCGGGCCCGCGGAAAATATTGCCCTCTCGCGCCAAACGCCCTCTCGCGGGCCGCTGGGCGGCGTCAGGCTATTTTTTCCGGCTAGGTATATTTTTTGAGAAGAGACTGTACAACTCATTGCCCCGGCGTATAGCCGGATTGCTCTTTTATTATTCCGCAGTACGTATGGAGGCCCCGTCTAACGCTCCCTTCGAGGATGCATCCGATCGCCCGATGGCGCTAGCCTCATCGATGGAGGAAGACGCTCCGGTCGATGGCAGCTCGGTCGGCGAGCGCGCGTTGCGTGCGCTGACGGACCGGCTCTCGCGTCAGCTGCGGGGGCTGGTCAACAGCATCGAAGGCTACACCGACTTGCTGGGGGCCCGGCTGTCGACGCCGGAGCAGCGGGAGCTGTCGCAACGCATCTTTGAAGGCACGGCCCGGATTGAGCAGGTGGTTCGCCGTCTGCGCTACTTCAGCACGCCCATCCAGCCGGTGTTTCAAGAGGTCTCGTTGCGCCACCTCATCGATAGCGTGCACCACGCTGTCGGCTCTGCGTCGTGGCAACGCGTGGCGGTGCACGGCCTGTCCGACATGCCGGACGACGAGTCGCTCCTCGTCGATCCCGTGTTGTTTCGGCAGGCCGTACAGGCGCTGGTACAAAACGCGCTCGATGCGACGGCGCACGACGTCCGGATGACGATCGCTCCGGTGCCCGACGCGCACCAGGTGCGGTTTGCCGTCTGGAACGAGGGAGCCATAACGCTGCACCACCCGCATGACGTCGTGTTTGCCCCGTTCTTCAGCACGAAGGATGCGCGCCTGGGCATGGGCCTACCGCTGGCTCGGCGAATCGCCGAGGCCCACGGAGGCAGCGTCACCTTGGAGCAGTCCACCGAAGCGGCAGGAACGTGCTTTGCGCTGACCATGCCCCACCCGCGGGACGACGTCCCCGAGGCGCTTGTGCTGCCCCCTGGTTGACCGCCCAACCCGCTGTCTATGGCCCGCTCTGAAGCGATCGCTCCATTTTCATTCCTCCGCACTGTACCGTATGTTAGCGCCGATTCACCACGTCACTGCGGCGCACTTTCGGTCCGATTAGCGCCGTTCCTGCGCGCCCTCTTGCTGTCGCTGCGCCGGCCGCCCACGTTGTACCGGCACACTGACACGCCCTGATTTTTCGCTCACCCCGAAGTGTTTCGCCAACCAGAATGCCCGACCAAAAAGACTTTGAAGGGGCTCGCGTCCTCTTTGTTGACGACAATAAAATGCTGCATGACGTGCTGGACCGGTTGCTCTCCCGGCACGGCATCCAGGTGACGAGTTTATCCAACGCCGACCGCGCCATCGAGGCGCTCGACGAT
>JAAAPH010000127.1 GCA_009908415.1 Bacteroidota bacterium | reverse complement strand
GGGTGGAGGCTGAGCGCTAGCGAAAGCCTCACGGAGCGGACGACTTCGCCCCCGGCACCCTCGGGCGGTGATCCCGTGAGCAAACCGGGATCCGCCGTCTTCGAATCACGCTCGACGGCATGATCGCGACGCTCGAAACCGCCACCACCGCCGAGACCGCGCAGTGGTTTGAGGCGAAGCTGTAGCTTGCCAAGCCAATGGCGCCATGGGCATGCGCGCCAACTGGTCGTCCGGTCCGCTTGGCTACTGCTGCAGCGCCTCTTGCAGCAGGCGGACCTCCGCCTGGAGCGTGGTCATGTCTGTCACTGTGACTGTGGGCCGCTCGAAGTCTGTTCGATCAATGACGAACGCCTCCGGGAGGAAAACCGTGGCCGAGGGTTCTTGCTGGACGAATGGAGGCTGCTGATCTTGCGCGGCCCGCAGTGCCGGCATGGCCTCGCCTTCCAGCCACTTCAGCCGCACCGCCATGAGCTGTGGGACCTCGCGCGTGAGCGCCTGCGCGCAGGCACGTAGCTCCGGATAGCCGCGATCCTCCACGAAATGCGTGAGCGCGTGCTGCAAGATGCCGGCATCGGCCTCGAACGTGCGCATGTTTTGAAAGACGGCGCGGCGCAGCAGCGTACAGCGAACCGTGTCACGGGCCGAGGCTGGCACCGCCGCGACCTTGTCCTCCCCGCGACGGAGGTGGCTCGCGAGGTGGTTGGCGACCAGCCGGTTCAGCGCTCGTCGCTCGGCGGCCGTCGTCTGTCTGACCGTTTGCAGCGAATCGCGGGCGGAGGCCAACGAGTCGCGCACTGCAGCGAGTTGTGCCCCCGACGCACTCCGCAATTCAATGTAGTTGCTGGCCGCAGAGACGACCGCAAGCACGACCCCGAGCGCCATGAACGCCTTGATCGTCTGAAGCATGGCCGGCCGGGGGGCCTCCGTCTCGCTCTCCTGCTGCAGCAGCCGATAGGCCAGAAACACGATGATGGCAGCCAGCCCCGTCAGGCCGTATTCCAAAATAGCAGGCAGTGCGCTCATGGTCGTCCTCGGCAAGCCGATGCGAGTGAATGCGTGACAGCAGTTCGCCCGGGCCCGAGCGTGGACGAAGCGGGGTCCGGCCGATTGGTATAGCCGCCGGCCCGGAGGGCTCCGCAACGCTCTGGTGCTCCGTCTGCGCTCCGGACTTTGGAACGTAATGCCGAAAGCCGGTCCGATCAACTGTTGCGCGCTCTTCGGCTCACGATTCCCCGCCGGAGCGCACCGGCAGCACGAGCTGGCTCGGACGCTCAGGGCTCATGTGGAGCTGGACCGTCGCGGTCCGCGCGTCGTCGATCGACTCCTGCATGGGCGGGAGGCCAGAGTGGTAGTTTTTCTGGCGCTCCGGGTTGTTCAGCGGCGCAATCACGAGACGAATCCGGCTGCCCGTCTGGATCTGGCGCGACGTCCAGTAGAACCGGTCAAACCGGTAGCGCTCGATGGTGCCCGGCTCGACCAGCTCGCTCGTGTCGACGCCGTGGCGGTGCCGCGCGCGGAGGGCCGTCCCGCCCAGGTAGATCGTCTCGCCCGTCGGCCGGATCTCGTAAACCCATGCGGCGAGGTCCGTGTCGGGCACATCGAGCTCAATCCAGGCGTCCAGTTGCATCTGGCCCGACATCTCGAAGCCCGCGTCCACGGGCGCGCTGTGGTAGATGAGCTTGGGCCCCTCCAGAAACGCCGCGCCGGGCGCCGTAAGGCGCTCCTCCATCACCTCCAGCGTAGCCACATCCGCCGTGTCGCGCGGATTGTAGACGTACCGGTCGGTATCTGCCGCCTCGGGCGGTTGGGCGGTGAGCTGACCCGCGTTGAAGGGGTCGCTCGGGGTGGTGCCGGGCGACTGGAGGTAGAAGGTGTGCGACGTGTCGGCCACCGCGTCCAGCGACGGCGCCGTCCGCCACTGATCGGCGCCCATCACGTAGTAGACGACCCGGTCCTGGAGCATCGGCGGCTTCGGGCCGTCGCGCAGCGTCCAGTCGAACCACTGCCGGTGAAGGCGATTCATGTCGATCGCGGCCGTGTCGGCGAAGGTGAGGTCGCCAAGCTCGCTCTCCGGATTGCGCGTGCCGCCGTGGCTCCACGGCCCCATGAGCAGGTAGTGCTGCTGGATGCCTGGCGCAGTGCCGTGCTGCATGTGTTTCTGGTAGTAGCGCAGCGCGCCCGGCTGATCGCCGTCGAAGTGGCCCGTGACGGTGAGGATCGGGAGGTCGAGCCCGCGATAGTCGACCGGATCGGGACTCGGGGCCTGCCAGTAATCGTCGAGGTGCGGATGCTGGATCCATTCCCTGAAGATCTCGGCGGAGCGAAGCGACAGGCCGGTGACCCCTTCCAACGTGGGAAACGCCGCGCCCGAGCGGTGCAGCGCGCGGTACTTGCCGCTCCAGTAGTCGGTGTCGCCGAACAGCGCACTCTGGGAGGCCCGCTCTTGCACGAAGGAGAGCCACCGCGTCGCATAGCTGAGAAAGATGCCGTGGGGATTCGGAAAGTCCCAGCCCGGATACGCGGAGGCGGTGGGCACGACGCTGCGGAGCGGCTCGGCTCCCTCGGCCAGGATCTGCCACTGGACCATCCCGCGATAGGAGCCGCCGCGCATGGCCACGCGCCCATCGCTCCAGGACTGCTCCGCGACCCACTCGACGACCGCAGCGCCGTCGGGCCCGTCTTGCACCAGCGGCCGAAACGTGCCGCCCGAGGCGCCCCGTCCGCGGACGTCAACGTTGAGGTACGCGTAACCGTGCCGCGCGAAGTAGGTCCCGTACGCGTGTGCGTCATCGACGGTGTAGGGCGTCATCGAGAAGATCGTCGGGTGTGGCGTATCGACCGGATCGGGCCGGTAGAGCCGGCCGTGGAGTTCGATGCCGTCGCCCACCGGAATCATCACGTCGGTGATCGTGAACCCGGCGGTGTCGGAGCGGGCCGCCTGCTCGGAAGCAACCTCCTTCGGTATCATGGCCTGGGCCGAAGCAGGGCCCGGGCCCATTACAGTCCGGAGCGGAAAGATAACGAGCAATACAGCCCATAAAATACCCAACGAGCGATGGCAGCGGGCGAAACGGATGGGCACGGAGTGCATGGCAGATGTCAAACTTAAATGGGTGCAGAGCAGGTTGGCCGGCACGTGACCACCGGAGTCTCGTTTTTTAGAGACTGCCCCAGCGTCTCTCACGACGGCATCTTCATGATCGGCGGCACGCGCTCCATAATCCAGCCCCTTCGGTGTATGCTTCTGCAGGGTTTGCATTTGATTCCGGCGTCGGATCTGCGCCCCACTCTGGATCCTCACAACATGAAAGACGACTCGCCCACCGAACAATTGGCATGCGCCGCGGTCCATCGGGTGGAGCTCGGTCGCGCCGGAGGGCCACCGGAGTGCGCGGACCCAAGCATCCTGTCCATCGTGAATCCGGCACTGCTCCCACAGTCTAACGACCCGACGGGGAAGCACTTCGGCCAGCAGGCCGTATTAATCGCCGAATACATGTGCTCCGCTGAGGGGGCAACGGGGCCCGTCCATACCTGAATCTGAATGGCTGAGCCTATGGTCGCGCTTGTCATCTTTCTGTCCGTCGTCGCCATCACGGTGCTGGTGAATCGCATCGCCACTCGGGCCCTCATGCTCACCGGCCTCTCTGAAGAGGTTGCCCGGTTCCAGTCGCGCTCGGCGCTTACGGGGACGGGCTTTGCCACGAGGGAGTCGGAGCATATCATGGCGTACCCGGCGCGTCGGCGCATCATGACGCTGCTCATGCTGCTGGGCAATGCCGGACTCGTGACCGCCGTTTCGACCTTCGTGCTCTCGTTTGTGGGAACGGGCACCGCCGGCGAACTCTTGGAGCGCAGCCTGCTACTTCTCGGCGGGCTCACGGTCTTGGTGACTGTCGCCCGGAGCGAGCGCATCGACCAGCTCCTGACCCCGATCATTGAGCGGGCCCTGGCGCACTACACCGAGCTCGACGTGAAAGATTACTATGCGCTCCTGCACCTGGAAGGCGACTACACGGTGGGAAAGGTCGAGGTGCAGGACGGCTCGTGGCTCGCGGGCCACACCATCCGAGAGCTTGAACTGTCGAAAGAAGGCGTGCTGGTCCTGAGCCTGGACGTGGCCGGCGAGGTGATGGAGTGTGCGCCCCATAGCCAGCACGAAATCCACCCCGGCGACGCGCTCATTCTGTACGGCGAGCAGCGCGTCGTGGCCGAGTTGGGGCAGCGCCTGGCGGGCCCGGACGGCGACAAGGCCCACGAGGAGGCCTGCCGGATGCATGAGGAAAAGCTCCGCGAGCAGGAAGCCAGGGAGCGCGTCCGGGCCGATGACGCAGTTGACACGACCGCGTGGTGAGTCACTGCCCTGCGCTTTGCCGCCGCGGTGAGCGCGTCAGCGATCCCTGGATTCCGCCGCATCCGCACGGGCGAGCCGCGTCAGCAGCGTGAAGCCCGTCTCCGTCGCCGTCCGGGCGATGCCGCCGGTGCTGACGAGCACCACCACGCCGTGCCCGGTAGCGCGGTTAAAGCCGGCGAAGCTGCTAAAGCCGCCCGTCCCGCCGTTGTGCCACACGATGGACTGCCCGGCGCGCGGCGTGATGTGCCAGCCGTACCCGATGCGCGTGTCAGCAAACACCGGGTTGTCACCGAGGTTGATATTGGCCTGCGGCGTGATCGCGCGCTGCATGGCTCGGCTTAGGGACGTCGTATCGGACGCTTCCAGATGGGCCTGCAGGTATACGAGCATGTCGGCAGCGGTGGAGCGAATCGCGCCAGCGCCGGCCAGTGTGGGAATCTGCCACGGCGGCGTAGGGGCCCCGGCCGGGTTGTACCCCTGCGCGAAGCGCCCCTGCTGGGCTGGCGTCAGATCGATACGCGTATCGCTGAGCTCCAGCGGCGCGGCGATACGCTGCTGCACGAGGGCGGCGTACGACGTATCCGTACGGCGGGCGAGCACGTGGCCCAGCAACCCCATTCCCAGGTTGGAGTAGGCGTACGCCGAGTCCGGCGGACGCGCGGGCCGGTAGCCATCCAGGAAGGCGTACAGGTCGCCCACGGTGTAATGCGCGTACGGGTCGGCCGGGTTGGGGATGGGCTGCAGGTTGGCCGGGAGGCGGGGCAGCCCCGAGCGATGCGTCACGAGCTGACCCAGCGTGATCGGGCCGCGCTCGTGCATGGGGCCGTTCAGGGTGTCCGGCAGGTAGCGGGTCGCGGGATCGCTCAACTGCACGGCGCCACGCTCGATGGCATCTGCGAGCAGCAGTCCGGTGAACGTCTTCGTGATCGAGCCGATCTCGAAGAGCGTGCGCGCCGTCGGCCGCGTCCCGGCCGTGTCTGCAGCGCCGAACCCAGCCACCGTGCGCTGGCCGTCATCTACGATGCCGATAACGGCCCCACCGGGGTGGCCGGCGACGAGCCGTTGCCCCAGCGAGTCGATGAAAGCCGGAAGCGGTTGAGCGCGGACGCCGGAGCCGGGGAGCACCGCCATCCACAGAAGCAGCGCCAATGCGCAACGAGCTACAGATCGAATCATGCCAGGGAGCCGCTGTTACGGGTTCTCGGGGCGGACGAAGTAGCCGGCGATCCGCCACGCCTCGTCCTCCTTCATCAGGGTCGCCGTTTCGACGACCGTCGTGTCGCCGTACTGCGCGCGGTACTGCGCGATGACGTACTCGCCTTCGGGCACGTTGGGGAGCGAGGTGGTGTATCGGGCAGCGATGAGCGACCGCTCGTCGAAGGTGCCCAGCTGATCGTGGACGCTCTGGATCCGCGTCGCCCACTGGTCGGCGGTGATTTGCGACTTGAGCAAGCTGGCCGCTTCTTCCCAGGAGGTCTCATACGCTCCGGCATCGACGAGGTCGAGCCACGCGGCGGCGGCTTGTTTGGCGGCATCGACGGCGTCGTCGTTCGGCTGGCCCTGCGTGGGAGGGACGCCGAACAGCCCCATGGGTAGCACGACGGCCGCGAGTAAGAGAAGACGTGAAGGTCTCATCGCGTGGGTCTCGTGAGTTGTTCACTGATATCGGAACGGGGTCGGTTGCCTGGACCGTGCTTACCGGCAGAGGGCCGGCAGGGATGCACCGCTCGTCACAACACGCAGCCGCCCGTCAACCGCTGGCTTCCTTTTCCGCGGCCCAGTCTCCATCTTCCAGAGTGCGCCGGCCGCTTGAAGCGTTGGCCGACTCCACAGTCCTCTCGGTGTTATCGCCCTTCCTGCTCGTGACGTCGTCTGCCTCCTCCTGGTTGTCCTCCCCCCGAGCGCGGTGGGTGCTGGTGGCGGCCGGCCTGCACCTGGCGGGCTGGGCCGCGTATGGCGTCGTCTACTACGTCACCCTGCGTCCGTACAATCCGTTCCCCGACATCATCTTGAAGCAGACGCTCATCGCCGCCGGGTCGGGGTTGGTGCTGAGCACGCTGCTGGGCCTTGCCTACCGCCGGCTGCGCCTGTCGACGCTGCATCCGGCCGGTGAGGCGGGCGCCGTCCTGCTCGGGGCGCTGCTCGTCGGGTGGGGCTGGTATCAGGTAAAAGCGTGGGGCGCCGATTGGGTGGACCCGTTCGCGATGCCGGTGCTTGCCATTGTGTCTGTGCTGCCGGGGGAAGGTTCGATGCTCTCGCGCATGGAGGCGTTCCCCATCGTGCTGCTCATCTGGAGCGGCTTCGAGCGCGGCTTCGCGCACTGGGGCGAGCGCCAGCGCCAGCAGCAGCGCGTGCTGCAGGCCGACGCCGAGGCGCATCGGGCCCGCCTGAAGATGCTGCGCTACCAGCTCAACCCTCATTTCTTCTTTAACGCGCTCAACACCATCAGCGCACTGGCCGAAGAGAATCCACAGCGCGTGAAAGAGGCCGTGCACGAGCTGTCCGGCTTCCTCCGCTACTCGCTGCTCGATGGCGAGACGCTCGACGTGCTGCTGCGGGAGGAGGTCCAGGCCGCCCGGCACTACTTGGCCGTGGAAAAGATGCGGTTTGAGGACGACCTCAAGGTGCGGATTGACATAGATGCCGCAGCGCGCCAACAGACGGTCCCGGCCTTTTTGGTGCTTCCCCTCGTTGAGAACGCCGTCAAGCACGGTCAGTACACGAGCCCCTCGCCGCTGCGCGTTGCGCTCACGGCCACGGTGCAGGACGGCCGTCTCATCGTTGAGGTCGCGAACACGGGGCACCTCCGCACGGACGACCCGGCGCCCGGCGGTACCGGCACGGGGCTCGCCAACGTGCGTGCTCGCCTCGTCGCCCAGTACCCCGATGCCCACGCCTTTGCACTCGCCGAAGACGACGGTTGGGTGCGCGCCCGCCTCGACATCGAAACGCCCACCCTCGATTCCTCCCGATCTCATGCCTGACGTGCTCCGCGCCCTCATCGTGGACGACGAACGACTGGCCCGCCGTGCGCTTCGCAGCGCGCTCGCCGAACAGGGCGACGTGGAGGTGGCCGGGGAGGCTGGCACCGTGGACGAGGCCGCTGCGCTCATCCGCGAGGTCGGGCCCGATGTGGTGCTGCTCGATATCCAGATGCGCCGCGAGACCGGGTTCGACCTGCTCGACCGGTTGGAGGCTCCCGTGCACGTCATCTTCGTGACGGCGTACGACGAGTATGCCGTGCGCGCCTTCGAGGTAAACGCGCTCGACTACCTGCTCAAGCCCGTCGACCCCGAGCGGCTCGCCGAGGCGCTCCACCGCGTTCGCGCGACGGAGACGGCGCTCCCCCGGCAGCCCTCCGCCCCGGACGATGCGACGTTTCGCTACGACGATCTGTTTTTCTACGAGGAGGGCCGGCGGCCGCGTTTCATCCGCATTGCCGACATCGCGTACATCGAGGCCGCGGGCAATTACACCGAGTTGCACCTCACCGACGGCGCGACCGCCCTCACGGCCACGACGCTCACCGCCTGGACCGAACAGTTGCCGTCGGCCCACTTTGCCCGGATCCATCGCTCCACCATCGTCAACGTGGCGCATATCGAGCGCATCGAGCAAGCGCCTAACTACACGTACGACGTGTTCGTGACTGCAGCGGACGGCCCGCTCGCCATGAGCCGCCGCCGCGCGAAGGCGCTCAAGGATCGGCTCGGGTAGTTCCAGTCTCAGCGCCCACGGGTTGCTGAGGCCGGCTCTTACGGGCTGCGGATTTCGAGGTCGCCGCTGAACGTCTCGAACCGGATGCGGGGGCCACCGCCGTTCACGCTGCCGCGGTACTCGTTGCCCTCCGTCTCCACGTTGTCGAGCGCGAAGTCGGAGTCAAAGTCGCCGCTCATGCCGAGCTCGACGTCGAGGTCGAAGCCCGCGTCGGCTGGGAGCAGCAGCTCCACGTCGCCCGAGAAGCTCTCGAACCGGAAGTCGTCGGTGAGGGCGCGCGCGGCGATGGTGGCATCGCCCGAGAAGGTTTCGAGCCGGATGCTGCCTGCGATATCCACGGCCTCGAAGTCGGACGAATACGTTTCGGCCTCGATGCGTCCTTCGAGGTCACGCAGCCGCACCGTCGACGAGAAGGTGTCCAACTCCAGCCCATTGCGCAGCCCGGTCACCTCGATGTCGGAGCTGAAGTCATCGATGGAGAGCGCGGCCGTGGCCGGCATGGTGATGGTATAGAACGTCGGGGGGCGGTCCTCGTTGCCGCCGAGGTCGAAGATCCCGAGGAAGCGCTCTTCGAGCTCATCGTAGTCCGTTTCGATGGTAACGCGGTTGCCGCTGCCATCGATACGAATCTGCGTTTTGTCGACCTGCTCCTGGTCGTCGCCTTCGATGCGCACGTCGATCTGCACGGCAGCCCGGTCCCACGTGCTAATGATGATTTCCCCCGTGAAGGCGCTCAGCTCCACCTCGCCATCGCGGTCGAGGCTGACGGTTTCGCTGACGGTGCGGGTCGCTTGGGCCTGCGCCAGGGCGGGTGTCAGCAACAGCACCCCGGTGCAGAGGAGGGCCACCCAGCGAGAAAGGGTCGATGTTGGGGAGTGCGTCATAATTGGACACAGAAATTGGTGAGAGATGGCGTCATCTCAAGCAGACAGGGGCATCCGGCAAAAGGTTGCACCCGGGCCGGCCGTGTTTACACGACGGACCCACGCGCCGCGTTGTTACGTGATTCATGACCCTACCGGACGAGGCGCATCGACCCTGTATCCTCGTGCTCGCCGGCCGAGACGCGGTAGAAATAGGCGCCGCTGGTCCATCCGCGCGTGCGGAGGGTAAGCGTATGCACCCCCGCCGCTCTGCGTCCGAAACGGCGGGTTGCGACGTGGCGCCCACGCGCGTCGTACACGGTGAGCGTCACGGGCGCCGGGGCCGGCAGTTCGACGGCGAAGCGCGTGGCCGTGCGAAACGGATTCGGGTAGTTACTGCTGACCGCGACGTCGCTGGGCGTTTCTTCGATGTCCAGCCGGTCCGCCATGCGGCTCCGGACGGTCAGTCGTTCGGTGTAGAGGAGGTCGCCCGGACAGGCCGTCGCGCGTACGTCGCGGTGGCCGTACACATTGGCCACCTGCGCGCCGTATCCCGCGTAGTAGCTCGTCCCGTCGGGGTCGATGTCGCGGCGCCCGGCGATCCAGGTGAAGAGGTCGGTAAAGCCATCGAGCAGCGCCGCGGTCGGCTGCTGGTCGTGGGGCGGATGGAAGTAGCCGAGGCCACTCACGCCCACGCTCCCTTCGTTGTACGCATCGTGCGCAGCGACGACGTCGCGCTGATCGTTGCCGTCCTCACGCCCCTGGAAGACGTCGCCGGTCTGGCAGATCAGGTAGTTGTACCCGATATCGATCCAGCCTCGCGTGTTCATGTGGACGTCCTGAATGGCTCGCACGGCCGCAGCGCACGCGTCCCACGTGTCGGCGCCGCCGGCGCTCGTCGAGGCCGTGTGGTGGATGGCCAGGTGCGTGGCCCGCGCGTACCGATAGCCCACGCGGGGCGGCTGCGCCCCCCATTCGTCCCGCGCGTAGATCCGGGGCGTCGCGTCGTTTTCGTCTTTCGGAGATGGCCTTTTCGCCGGTGCTTCCGTGGCGACCACATAGAGAGACAGGCGACGAAGCGCGGGCGACGCCGCGCCCCGATGAAGCGTCAGCCGAAACTGCACGTAGCGGCTCTCCGGCGGGGCGAGCACCGGACCGGCGGCCGTGTCTCCGGCGTGCGGGTTCGGCGTCCCGTCGGCCCGTGTCGATGCGACGGGCGCGGCGTGGGCTGTCGGCGTCCAGCGGGTCCACGTCGTGCGGTCGGCGCTAGTGCGGATCTCCACCTCGACCCGCGCGCCGTCCGGCACCTGCGCCGCCCAGTGCGGCCCGACCGCGTTGAAGGCGAACGGTATCTCGATCTGCGGCGACTGGATCGAGCCCTGTTGCCGCCCGGCCCGCAACTGCACCACTTCTCCCACGACGAGGCCGGCGGCGGCTTTGCCCTCCGTCTGGAGCTCGGCGGCGGAGAGGTCCACCCGGGTCGAGCGCACGCCAGTTTGGCCGTGGGCGGTCGTTGTGAACAGCAGGCCCACAATCAGGCCGACCCATGCCATACTGAGCTTCTGGCATATCGAGAGGCGTTGTGCCACTGCGCGCGAACGCACGAAGCGAACGACAGGCATAGCGGATTGGCTTGAATCGAAAGCAAGCGAAGCGGGGCACCGGCTACTTCCGCTCGGCGGTGAACGTGCCATTGGGCTGGTGCAGCGTCATCTGCGCAATGGCGCCATCGTCCGTCTGAAACGAGACGCGGAAGCCGGATAGGTTCTGGATGTCGAATGCGTTCTCGTCGGTCGGCTCCAGCGTGTAGGTCGGCTGGCCGGGCACGGTGAGGGTGAGGGTGTCCTCCCCGCGGAGGCGGACAGTGATCGTCTGTCCCCGGAAGGCGTACTCACCGGTAAACTGCGACAGGTACCCCGTGTCCTGCAATGCTTTACTGGCTGCCCGTGTGAACACGATCGG
This sequence comes from Bacteroidota bacterium, assembly GCA_009908415.1. Lineage (GTDB taxonomy): Bacteria > Bacteroidota > Rhodothermia > Rhodothermales > Salinibacteraceae > JAAAPH01. The sequence goes on along the minus strand of JAAAPH010000127.1, from coordinate 8 downwards.
GTCCACGG
>JAAAPH010000348.1 GCA_009908415.1 Bacteroidota bacterium | reverse complement strand
GCGTGCCGGCTATGACCTTCTGGGGTACTTCGTGCTTCCGCCGACCAACTGGATCGACAACTACTACGAGCCCACCGCGGAGCGAATCCCCGCGTTTCTCGAACGCCACGCAGGGTGCCCTGAGGCCGAAGAGATTGTTGCGATGGAACGCCAGGAGGCGGACCTCTACAGGCACTACCAAGACTGGTTTAGCTACGGCTTCTACATAGCGAGAAAGCGATGCGCCGACGTCGTGCTGCGAAGTGGTTTCAGGATGGAAGGCGGGGAGGGGCAGGTTGAAACCGGTCCCTATGGCGCATGAGGGCGCTTGGGGCATTGGCCAACCCTCGCTTCATGCTTGATCGTACTTGGCACGTCGTCCACTTCGCTTGATGATACATCGCGTTGCTCGCAGGGGCGGCCCGGCACGACCGAACCGCCCCTGCGGCTGCGGCGGCCTAACACTACGTTCCAGCGCTCGGACCCCCCCGATCGCCAGCATGTACCACACGCTCACGCTCACGCCCCGTCCCGCACGCCGTGGCCGAGCGCCAATCCGTTTGGCCCCCGATGCCTCCTTCGCCCCGTCTGTCGCAGCCATGATTCATATCGCCCTGCACGTCATCGTCCCGCTGCTGGTTGCCCTCGCGTTCTACCGGCCCCGCTGGCGCACCGCGACGGCGATCATGATAGCGACGATGCTGGTCGATGCCGACCATCTGCTGGCTGACCCCATCTACGATCCCCATCGATGCTCCATCGGGTTTCACCCGCTGCACACGCTGCCCGCCATCGGCGTCTACGCCGCGCTGTTTGTGCTTCCGCTTGCCATAGGGCGTAAGGCCGACGGCCAGGGCTTGCACCGCACGGCGCGCGCCGTGCACCTGGTCGGCCTGGGGCTGCTGATCCACATGGCGCTCGACGGGATCGACTGCCTGGTGTGACGTACCCCCTACGATGAACACCGCAGGGTGAGGCTGCCGTCCATGAGGCGCCCCCCGGCGAGCGGGATGAGTGCTCCCGCGATGGCGCCGGCCGCCCCCGCCCCGGCCGCGGCGTGCCAGCGCGTAGCAGGGCCGAAGCGATCGCCAAGTCGATGTTCCGAGTGCGCGCCCAGCGCCAATGCCGCGCCCGGCCGCCACGAGTGGATTGACAACATCACGCCTTCATGGAGGCAAGATACTAACCGAAAACAGGGAGACAACAATGGCACTGATAGGAAATGCAGAGAACGGTGACTCGCAGACCATGAGCCCTTGGCGAATCGCAGCCTGGATCATCGCAGCGTTCGTCCTGCTGCTGCCTGTGGTCGCGATGCCGTTCACCCCTGGGGTCGACTGGACGGCAAGCGGCTTTGTCGTTGCCGCCGTTCTTCTGTTTGGCGCGTTGGGCGCTTACGAACTTGCCGCGAGAAAGGCGGACAACGCCGCGTACCGAGCCGGCGTCGGCGTGGCGATCGCGGCCGCGTTGCTGCTCACATGGGTGAACGCAGCCGTGGGCCTCACCGACAGCAGCGCCGACGGATTGTATCTTGGGGTGATCGCTGTCGGAATCATCGGGGCCGTCATCGCGCGGTTTCGTCCTGAGGGGATGGCTCGCGCCCTGTTCGCGACGGCGCTCGCGCTGGGGGTGGTCAGCATACTCGCGCTGGTCGCCGGAGGGGTGCCCAATGATACCACGTCCGCGTTCGAGGTCGTGGGTCTCACCGGGTTCTTCGTCGCGCTCTTTGCCGGATCGGCCGGGTTGTTCCGGCGGGCTGCACACGGGCGGGTTGAACGGGGGTAGTCCGATGCCTGGCGGCTAGGAGGCTGGGGCAGCTGTCCGGGGCTAGGACGCCCCGACCTCGTGGGCAGTCTCTTCGTGAACAGTCTCTTCATGGGGGCCGAGTGGACGGGCCGACCCGCTCGCAGAGCGCCTAGGATGTCGGATTTTTACAATAGCTCTCCGTGGCGCCCCGGTACCTTACAGGGCGTCCTGCTCCGCGGCCGCTTTCGCTAGCCGGCTGGCGAGAGCGGCGGCAGCACATCGTCTATTCCACCCTACACCCCGGAGGCTCACCATGAGCAATCCACGCATTCCGACCGACGAACCGAAGGCCATTCTTCCCGACGAGGGAGGCGCTGTCGACCTCGGCGGACTCGGCATCCACTGGAAGATCGACGGCAACGACACGGACGAGCGCTTCGCCGTCGTGCACCACCCCATCGCGCCGCGTACGTTGGCGGCTCCACTGCATTACCATCACAACGAAGACGAATATTCCTACGTGCTCGAAGGCACCCTGGGGGCCCTGCTGGGCGATGACGTCGTGGAGGCCGGGCCCGGTACGTGGGTGTTCAAGCCGCGCGGGCAGTGGCACACGTTCTGGAACGCCGGCGACACGCCCTGTCACATCATCGAAGTCATATCGCCCGCCGGGTTCGAAAACTACTTCCGGGAGCTGGCGCAGGCAGTCGGGGACATGGAACGCTTTGCCCAGATCAACGAGAAGTACGCGCTGGACATGGACTTCGAGAGCGTGCCCGCGCTGTGCGAACGGTTTGGGCTCACCGTCACGGAGCTGTAGCGGACGACCATCGAGCGCGGGCGCGGTCCACGTCGGTCCGTGGCGCGGCGGTATTGCGTTCTTCGGGCGGAAGTCCGTCCTTGTGCCTATCGCAGCGGTGCGATCTGTCCTCCGGTCGCTACTTCGTGCTGCCATGGGGGAGGCATGCTAGGCGCCGCACTGCCCGCCTGCTCCGCATCGTCGATAGCCACCGGCTGCGTTCCGACCTATGGGTGCACACATTCAGGAGTATCGCCCCTCCGACGCACTGCACCCTTACGTGCAGCGATTTTGGATGGGACGTTTCGATGCGCCGCATGCCCATGGCCTTGCGCTGCGTGTGGTGCCTAACGGGTTTTTGGAGTTTATTCTTCACCTGACCGACCACCACTGCGACTTGCACGGCTCTGCAGGCTGGGGGCCGTCCCCCGACCACACCCTGATCGGGGTGCAGAGTGAGACGTATGAGGTGCGATTCACGCGCGCGGTCGAAGTGTTCGCCATCCGCCTCAAGCCGGCGGGGTTCTGTACGCTTTTCGGCGTTCCCGTAGGGGAGCTGTTGAATACGCACGAAGATCTCGTCGCTGTTCTGGGAGCTCGTTTCCGGGCCTTTGCGGACCGCTTGCGGGATGCGCCGGATGCGCCGGCCCGGATTCAGGCGGCCGAGCAGTATCTGCTCCAGGCTGTAGGACGGCGCGACCTTGCGTATGTGAACCGCGCCGCTGAGCTGATCAGGGCATCAGGCGGTACCCTCCGGGTCGCTGACGTTGCCGATCGGGTCTATATCAGCACGCGGCAGCTGGAGCGGGCCTTCAAGACGACGATTGGTCTGAGCCCCAAGCAGTACATGCGCATTGCCCGGCTGAACCGGGTGCAGAAGCTGCTCCGGGAGGGGCGGCATCGCGGGCTGGCCGACGTCGCGTACCAAGCGGGCTATGCCGACCAATCCCATTTCACGCGCGACTTCAAGCTGCTCGTTGGGGAGCCCCCCGTCCGCTTTCTGAACGAACAGGACGCTCAGGTGGAGGTGACGGGGGATCCACGCGTCGACTCATAATCGATCGGACAACCGAAGCGGTCCTTCTGTGCTACAGTAGATGGCAAGAGCCACGAGCTGCGCCGTGTTGCGTCACCCGCTCAGTACATCGTCTCTTTCGGGTCGAGAGGCCGCCACCTTGTGCGGTGGGTTGGCGCGGCGGATCAGCGCCCGTCGCACGAGGACGGTCCCAACCGCCGTCGCCGCCAGTGCGAGGCCGGCGCCTACGCTGTGCACCGCCCATCCGAGGCCGGCGAGCAGCGCCCACCACACGGGCAGCACCAGCATCCCGGTGGCAAACTTCAGCGAGGCGGCAAAGGCGGGGTCCTGTACCCAACTCATCATCTGCTGCATGCCCCACACGGGCGGTGCGTTCAGGGCGTCGATCCACCGGCTGAGGCGATCCAGGCCCGGCCGGTAGGGGCCTTTCGGGGCGAGGCGCGTCGAGGACTCAGCGTCTTTTTCGATCTCTAAGTCACTCATTGCGCGCTTCATCTCCGGGAATGGCAGGTGCTCGTTCGTCCGGTTGATGAAGTCCAGCCGCTGGCGGTGGTCGGCTGTCCTGTTCGGGAGTAGCAAGCACTCCTTCATACGGCTGGCCAGGTCGCTGCGCAGCGCGTTGATGCACCGCGCCTCATGCTCTGTGTATTGGTCGTCATAGGCACTGACCGGGATGGGCTCGCCGACGATCACGGAGACCTTGAAGCCCGGCCGCTGGAGATGGTAGTAGTTGATGCCGACGGGCACGAGCAGCACCTCGTCGTCGATGGCGGCGCGCGTCTCTAGCGCAAACCGCGCGCTGCCGCGCGAGAGCGGGCGCAGGGGGTACGTCAGCGCGTGCTCCGTCTCCGAGAACATCAGCAGCGCGTTGCCCTCACGCAGCTTCTCGCGCTGCCTCCGAAAGATGGCCCGGTTACGCGAGAGTGTCTCGTAGCCGTCCCGGCGCCGATAGACCGGCACCATGTGCAGCGCCTCCAGGAACCAATCCCACCGCGTCCCGAAGGCACTGGCCCGGCTCAGGTAGTGCATGTCGGTGGGCGCAAATGCGCCGACGAGGAGGGCATCGAGAAACGCGCTGACGTGGTTGGGCGAGACGATGCAAGCCGTATCCGTCGGGATCCGGTCCATACCCCGTATTTCGATGGTGCTGAACATCCACGGTATCGACGTCCGTACGAGGCGGCGCATGATGCGATAGAACAGCCGTTGGGCCCATGTGGGAGAGGTCACGACAGCAGGGAGTGGTGAGCGGAGAATGCGAGCGCTGCAGTCAGCGCGACTCGGTTGACAGCACCGGAAGCGGCTGGTACTGCCAGAAGAAGGACAGGCCGAGGCCGGACACGATGTGCCAGATGCCCCACCAGCCCGCCACGAGCGCCATGCCGCCGAGTCCGCCAAAGAAATTGAAGATCAGGATTAGCCCGAGCCCTGAATTCTGGATGCCCGTTTCGATGGCCAGCGTGCGCCGATCCTGGACGGGCAGGTCAGCCACCGATCCCAGCCCGTAGCCCACCGACAGCGCTGTGGCGTTGTGAACGAGCACGAGGCCGAACACAGCGCCCAGGTATCCGATCAGCGACTCAAAGTTGTTCATCAGGGCCACGATGACAATGATGGCAAAGAGGGCGATCGAGAGGCCCTGCATGATCCGGCTGATGCGCCGGGCCGCGTTCTCGGCCCAGTGGCGCACGGCCATGCCGAGTACGAGCGGGATGCCGAGGATCAGGGCCACGGTCTCGAAGACGTTCCAGAACGACACGTCGACCGCCTGCAGGATCGGCTCGGCGGGCCCGTAGAGGCTGCCCCAGAACGCCAGGTTGAGCGGGGTGAACAGGATGGCCGCCACCGTCGAAATCGCCGTCAGCGTCACGGACAGCGCCACGTTGCCGTCGGCATTCAGCGACATGAAGTTGGAGATGTTGCCGCCCGGGCACGAGGCGACGAGGATCATCCCGAGAGCGATACTCGGCGTGGGCTGAAAGGCGAGTACGAGGAGAAACGTGAGGAGCGGAAGAACGAAAAACTGCGACGCCACCCCGACCAGCGCCGGGCGTGGTCGTCGGGCCAACTGCCGGAAGTCGTCCACGGTCAGCTGCAGCGCCACGCCGAACATGATGAACGCCAGGCTGAGGTTGAGCGCCTGGAGGCTCTGGGCGCTAAACTGGATCTGGACGGCGTCGACGTCGGGCATGAACGGGGGCGGAATCGGCGGGTGGGGACGCGCAGGCGTTGTGACGGTGCGCTGCACAGCAACATGCTGATGCCGGGCGGGCATGTCAAGGCGCCAGCTTGTGAGAGGAAAACCAGAGGGAGCAGCCGTCTCGATTGGATGGCACGCCATCCTCTTCCTTCATAGATTGAGAGCGGCGCACGCCTTGCACGACATCCGTTGCACCGCCCGATCGTTTCCCATGCTTCCGCCCCGTGCGGCCCTTCTGATTGTCGATGTCCAGTGCGGCTTCGATCGCCCCAGGTGGGGGCCGCGCAACAACCCGGACGCGGAGGCGAACGCGGCGCGGCTCCTGGCGGCATGGCGCGCGGCCGAATGGCCCGTTCTGCACGCCCAGCACCTGTCTACCGAGCCCGACTCGCCGCTGCGCCCGGACGATCCGGGCTGTGCCATCAAACCGGAAGTTGCTCCGCACGAGGGCGAGCCGCTGTTCCAGAAGCGGGTCAACAGCGCGTTCATTGGGACGGAGCTGGAGGCGTACCTGCGCACACACGGCATCACGGCCCTCGTCGTCGTGGGGCTTACGACGAATCACTGCGTCTCGACGACGGTGCGGATGGCGGCCAACCTCGGGTTCGCGACGACCGTCGTGGGCGATGCCACGGCCGCCTTCACGCAGACGGGCCACGACGGGCGGCACCACCCGGCCGAGGCGGTCCACGCCGTCGCGCTGGCCACCCTCCACGGCGAGTTTGCCACCGTGGGGTCGACGGCCGACGTGCTTGCGGCGCTTCCTGCAGGCGCATCGGGCGCGTGACGGCTGTTGCGCGACCGGCTTAGAAATCCGTGTCCGGCGTTTCGAGGTCGAGCTCCTGGATCCAGATGTTGCGGTAGCGTACGTCGTAGCCCTCGGCCTGCAGCTTGATGCCGCCGGGGCGGTCCGTGATGCCTTTGCCGCCGTCGTTGCCGCCGTCAATACCGGAGTTGGGCCCGCCCCACACCTGGTTGATGGGCTGGTTCGTGTGCACCTTGACGCCGTTGAAGTAGACCGTCACCATCGCCCGCTCGGTGCGCTCGCCGTCCTCGAAGCGGGCCGCGCGGAAGACGATGTCGTACGCGTTCCACCGGCCGACGCCGTTGTAGGGCGCATAGGGCGCGGCCGCCTCGTTGATCACCGCGGCCATGCCGTGGTCCGTCGAGTCGCCGTCGAGCACCTGAATCTCGTACCGATTCTGCAGGTAGACGCCGCTGTTTCCGCCCTCTTCGGCGATCAGGAATTCGACGTGCAGCCGGAAGTCGCGAAACGTCTCTTTCGTCACGATGTCGGCCGCGCCGTACCTGCCACCGGCTGCCGCCGGGTCGTTCGATGAGACGGCCGTGCCGGCATCGACCGGGTCTTCAACGATCTCCCACTTGATGGGCAGCGACGACGCAAACCGCGGTCCCTCCCAGTACGTCCACTTCGCATCCAGCATCTCACGCGACCCGTCGAAGAGCACCTCCGCGCCGTCCGGTGGCGGCGTGCCGACCCCAACTTGGGCCGTGGCGCTGGCGGCCGGCATAAGCCAAAAAATGAATGCGAACAGTCCGAGCAGGAAAGGGCGTAGACGCTTCATGGCAAAGGGATCGGTTGGTGAGACGAACGCCGTGAGGCCAAGATACGAGCGTGGCCGGACGAACGAAACGCACCAAGGGGCCGCCCATCCACTTTTGTAGCCGATAGGTAGTTGCAGGTGATGGCGGCGGTTCCGACCTTTCGGGGTGAGTCGCGCTCGCACGCGAAGGCGGCCGATCGCGCGCGAAACCGGTGCGTGAGGGTATCGATTATCGATCGGGGGAAGAGGCGCCGCGTCGACCCGGTGCCGCAGCAGCTTATGAATAGGGGGCTGGTCATCATCATTGGGTTGATTTTCGTGGGGATGGCGTACCTCGCCGTGCGGGGGGCGCCCGACAGCACCCCGCGGCCGGCCCGGCCCATCAAGCTTGCGACCGGGACGTGGGAGCCCTTCGTTGGGCCCAACCTGAAGGATGGCGGTCCCATCGGGCAGGTCGTTGCCGAAACGATTCAGCGGATGGGCTATGAGCCGGAGCTGTCGTTCTCCTCGTGGGACCTGACGCTCGACCGGACCCGCCGTGCCGAGGTCTTCGGGGCGTTCCCCTTCATCCGAAGCGCCGAGCGCGACGCGCGGTACGCCTTCTCGGATTCCATCCTGGCCTTCGAGTACGTCCTCTTCTACCACAAACCCCGTCTTCCGAACCCAGACGCGATTCGAGCCGCCGAGGACCTGGCCGAGTACCGGGTGGGCAAGGTGGCTGGCTACGACGTGTGGCCGGCGCTGGAGGCCGCCGTGCCCGCGTTTATCACGCTGGAGACGAGCACAGCCGCCTTCCGCGCCCTGGCCCGGGGCGACATCGATTTTCTGCCGGAAGGGCGCATCCCCGGGTTGGCCACCATTCGCGGACCGGACCTCCGGGCCGACGCGAGCGAGTTCGGCTTCCTGGATGCGGCGGATCATCCGGTGTTCGGTGCCACGGAGGGGTTGCATTTCCTCATGCCGCGAAGCCGCGAGGCCCGCACCTTCCTGAACGGCTTCAACGCGGCGCTGGCTGAGGTGAAGGAAACCGCGCTGTACCGTGAGGCCGAGGCCCGGCTCCGGGGAGCGGCGCCCCCAATGGAGGTGGTCGAGCTGCGTCCCATTCCGGGGGCGGCCTATCCGACTGTCATCCCGGCCGAGGGAGAGGCCACACCGTTCGCAGTGCCCCTCGGCACCCGTGCGATGGTGCTGGCATGGCCGTCCCGCTTCACGCCGCAGGGGACCGCGCCGCCCGGTCGCTGCACCGTGAAACTACTGAATGGTCCGCAGCGCGGCCGCGTCGTGCTCGTCGACGTACGCGCGGTCACATTAACGCGTGAACCGGTGCTGCCGTGAGATACAAGCTGCTCGCTCCCGTTCGAACGGATTTTTCCATCGTCTCCGAGGCGCCCATTCGGGACCCGGACGGGTACGCCGCATTTTGGGACGCGGTCGCCGAGAACAAGCGCGCACTCCGGGCCCGCCTGGCGGACGGAAGCGCGCGCTCCCCGTCGCTGTGCGAAATCCGCTTCCCGCATGCGTCGGCCTATCGCCGGCGTCCGTCCAACCGGTATCAGTCGCTGGAGAGCGATGCCCTGGAGCGCCCCGTTCACGCGCTGGAGGTGGACCTGGGCGGCTCGGCGGTGGCAGGTCGCGTCTCCTCAGACGGAACGTCGCGCATCGCGGAGCTGGGGCGGCGTGTCGATCGGATCGTCTGGCGCGTCTTCGACCACGGCATCAGCCTGCTGGAAGTGGATATTCGCCTCGGCGCCCTCCTCCACACCGTCTCGGCCGACCGGGTGCCCGCCGCGTTGAACGACGTGCAACGCGCAGGCGTGATGCTGGGCGAACAGGTCGCGCGTGAGGACACGGAGGCGTTGCTGCAACCGCTGTTCGACTGGCTCCACACCCGCCCCGGCAGTGCGAATGTCCTTGAATCCGACGCGACAACGCGGGGGCACCACGCGCACGGAACGGTGCTCTGGGTCACGCGCACGCTGGTCTTCGAACCGGGCGACGCGCCCAACCGGGCGGCCATCATTCGGCATTGGCTGAAGGACGCGGCGCCGGCAGCGGTCAAGCACGGCACCCTCCCGCCGGAGGAGCCGCCGAACACGGAGCCGCTGATCGACCGGATCGTCCGCGACGACGAGGCGCACCTGACGCGATGGCTGAACTACCTGTTTCGGGAGGGCACCTACGCCGCCGACGCCCGCCGGGCCGCTGATCCGGATCCCGAACCCCCGAACCCCCGCACGCGGTCCGAGCTGGCGACGCCGCTTTGCGACGCCTGGGAGGCCTTGCTGCACGCGCAGTTCTTCTACGGCGCGCTCGACATCGTCGACCTCCACCTCACCCGCATCCTGGCCCAATCGCTCGCCCGCGACTCCTCGCTGAAGGTGGACGAACTGAAGACGCTCCTGGAGCAGAACATTCGCAAGGCCAACCTCCTCCTGCTTCAGTTTCACGACAACGCCAAGTACTACAAGCGTACCGTTAAGGCCGAGCTGGACGACATCCTGGACTACTGGGACTTCGAGACGGTCCTGATCGAGCCTGTGCAGGAAAAGATCACCCTCTGCCAGGAGCGCCTGACGGTGCTGCATCAGAAAGAGGCGGCCCGGTCGGCGATCTACACGGACATCATCCTGCTCGGCATCGGCATCACGTCGATCTTCGGTACGTCGCTGGCCCTGGCCGAGTACGGACGGACGCTGGCGACCGACGCAGACCTCGGTAGCTACGACGTGACCCGCACCCGCTTTATCGACTGGTTTGCGGCCCTCCCCACGGACGTGATCCTCGTCGGGGCGAGTATCCTGTCGCTGCTGCTCGTCGTCCTGTACGCCTACTACCGGAAGCAGCAGACCCTCTGAGCATGTGGCCCCCGAGCCCGGTCCTGCGGCGCTTCGCGCTGGCGCACTTCTTTCTCGAATGCCAGTTCTGGTTTCCGGTCTGGATGCTCTTCCTGACCCACCGCGGCTTCGACTTGACGACGATGGTGCTGGCCGACGGCGTCTTTCGTTTCACGATGGTGGCGCTGGAGTTTCCGATGGGCGTGTTCAGCGACCGCATCGGCCGGAAGCGATCGTACGTGCTCATCGCCACGCTGGCCGCGGCGACGTACGCCGGCATCATGCTCGTCGATGGGACGGAGATGCTGTTTGCGGTCTGGATCCTCTGGGGCGTGTTCTGGGCGCTGGCCTCAGGGGCGACCTCGGCGTACTGCTACGAACTCCTTGCCCTCGAAGGCCGGCAGGCCGCGTCGGTGGCCGTGTTCGGATTCATGCGCGCCGTGGCCAGCTCGGCCGCGCTGGTGTCGCACCTGGCGGCCGGGTTTCTGTTCGCCGCGGCGCCCGCGCTGCCGTTCGTCGCCAATGGGCTCCTCGCGCTCGGCGCGCTGGGCGTCGCCATCACACTCCCAAACCCGCCGCGCGACGGAGGCAGAACGCAGCGGCCCCGGTCGTTTAAGCAGTTTCTGGCTCTGGACGATCGGGGCTCGTCGGTCTTCGTCGGCCTCGTCCTGCTGGCGCTGGCGCTCATCTATTTCTGGAGCCCGCGCATTTTGATGCAGCCGCTCTTCATCGAGTTGTCCCTCGCGCCGGTGCTGGTCAGCACGGTGTACTTCTTTTACTCCCTGGCCGGCGTGACGGCCGGGTTGGCGATGCGCCCGATTCAGGCACGCGTG
>JAAAPH010000504.1 GCA_009908415.1 Bacteroidota bacterium | reverse complement strand
GTACAGCGTGTCGCTCGGTCTCTCATACGAAATCGACTTCTGGGGACGCATCCGGAGCCAGAAGAACGCGGCGCTGAGCCAGTTCTTTGCGACAGCGGCCGACACACGCAACACCCGCATTGCGATCATCAGCCAGACGATCTCGACGTACTTCCAGACGGTGACGTTGGAGCAGCAAGTGGAGCTTGCGAACCGGAACGTGCAGCTCCTCCGCGACCGGCTGGCCATCACCGACGAGCGGTACGAGCGCGGGCTGATTCCCTCGTTTGAGCTGTACGCCGTCCGCCAGCAGTTGGAACAGGCCCGAGCGGACCAACCGACGCTGACCAGCCAGCAGTACGACGCGCAGAGCCGCTTGGCCGTCCTTCTCGGTCGCTACGTGGGCAACGAGCGCTCGCTGCTGGGCGAAACGGCGCCGGACTCCCTCGCGCTGGGTCCCATTCCCGCCGGACTGCCGTCCGACCTCCTCATGCAGCGCCCCGACGTGATGGCTGCGGCTGCCCGCCTGGAGGCGACGCGTCAGCAGATCGGCGTGGCGCGCGCCAACCTGCTGCCGAGCCTGTCGCTCACCGGCGAGGGCGGCCTGCAGAGCAGCGACCTGTCGAGCCTGCTTGATCTCGACCAGCGGTTCTCCAGCTTCATTGCCTCGCTCACCGCCCCACTGTTCCAGGGCGGCGCACGGTGGGCTGAGGTCGACGCGTCGAAGGCACGCTACCGGCAGCAGCTCGCCACCTACGAGAACACGCTCCTGACGGCGTTCCGCGAGGTGAAGGCATCGCTCGTCGCCTATCAGCAGGAGCAGCAGCGCTACGAGCGCGTGCAGGAGCAGCGGGCCGCTGCCGAGGCGACCGCGCAGAACCAGCGCGACCGGTACCAGCGTGGCATCGGCGATGCGCTCGCGCTCCTCGACGCCGAGCAGAACCTCGTGCAGGTCCGCCAGCGGCTGGCGACCGCCGCGCAGGCGCTCATCGAAGCGCGCCTCGCCGTGCACCGCGCGCTCGGCGGCGCCTGGACCGACGCGCCCCCGCCCGAGGACCCGCGCCTCCTCCAGTAAGCTGCGCTTAACGTTCCAACGTTCCACGTTCCAACGGACACCGTCATGAAATCCTACCTGATCGGAGCCGGCATTCTGCTTGGTGGCGGCCTCATCGCCTTTCTGCTGATCGCCCTCGCGCCCGAGCCGCCTCGCGAACCGCCGCCCACGCAGGTCCCGCTCGTGTCCACCACGGCGGCCACCGCCGAGCGCGGCAGCCTGCGCGTGCAGGGCAACGGCACCGTCCGCCCGGCCCGGGAGATCGACCTGAACGCCGAGGTGGCGGGCCGCATCGTCTCGGCGTCGGAGGCGCTGGAGAGCGGCGGCCGCTTCCAGGCCGGCGAGACGCTCGTGCAGATCGACCCATCCGACTACGAGGCCGCCGTGCAGCAGGCCCAAGCGGCCGTCACGGAGGCCCAGTTTCAGGTGATCCAGGCGCGTGAGGAGGCGCAGTCGGCTCGCGCCGAATACGAACGCCTGCGGCGGAGCACCGGACAGACGCCCGGGCCGGACAGCACCGAGCTGGGCCGGCTCGTGTACCGCGAGCCGCAGCTGCGCCGGGCCCAAGCCAACCTGGAGAGCGCACGCGCCGCCTTGCAGACGGCGCGCACCAACCTGCGCCGCACCACGGTGGAGGCGCCGTTCAACGGCCAGGTGCGCACGAAGCGGGCGGACCTCGGCGCGTACGTCACGCCCGGCACGCCGATTGCGACCATCCACGGCACCGACGCCGTCGAAGTGCCGATCTCCCTCACGTCCCGCGAGGCCGCCCTGGTCGAGGGCCTATGGGCCGCGCAGGCCGAGCGCCGCTCCAACATCCCCGCAACCGTGACCGCCGAGTACGGTGGCGAGCGGTTCGCGTGGGACGGCACCGTGGACCGCGTCGAAGGCGCCATCGACGCGCAGACGCGCACAATCGACGTGGTGGTGCACGTGCCCCGCCCGTACGACCCAAACGGCATGCGGGTGACGACGCAGCCCCCCGAGCAGCCCATGCCCGTCGAGCGGCCGCCGCTGCAAGTCGGCCAGTACACCACCGTCAACATCCGGGGCCGCGCGGAGGCCGACTACCTGACGGTCCCACGCCGCGCGGTCCGCACCCGCGAGCCGGGCCGGCCGGCCGTCGTGTGGACCGTCGTGGGCGACACGATGCTGGTCGAGCGCGACGTGCAGGTTATCCAGACCGTCGAAGAGACGTCGTACCTCGCGCCGACGTTTGCTGGCGGCACGCCTGTCATCACCTCCGACCTGCGCGTCCACACCGACAGCATGCGGGTTCGCGTTGCGCGTTAGCACGTTCCAACGTTGAACGTTCCAACGTTAAACGCCTCAACCTTCAACGCACAACCCTTCAACGTACAACCCTTCAACCCCCCGACGCACCATGGCAACGATCGAGCGGTTTGAAGATCTCGACGTGTGGCAGACGGCGCGGGCGCTCACGAATCGCGTGTACGAGCATACTCGCCAAGGTCCTTTCGCGAAAGACTTTGGCCTGCGCGACCAGATTCAGCGCGCGGCGATCTCGGTCATGAGCAACATCGCCGAGGGCTTCGAGAGCCGAACGCAAGCCGTGTTTATCGACTTGCTGGGCCGGGCGCGGGGATCAGCCGCCGAGGTGCGATCGCAACTCTACATCGCGCTGGATCAAGCGTACATCGCCCAAGACCAGTTCGACACCACATACGATCTCGCTGAGAAGGCCTCCCGGCAGATCTACCGCCTGATGAAATACCTCGACACGCGCCCCAACGCCTCCCGCGTCCGCGAGGACCCGACCGCTTACCGCATCGACCTCCGCGACGAGGACTGACGACCCCAGCCTCAAACGTTACAACGTTCAACCTTCAACGTCCCAACGTTTCAACGATGAACCGAGCAATTGACTGGATGGCGCGCAACGGCGTCGCTGCGAACCTGCTGATGGCGCTACTGATCGTGGCCGGCGTGTTCAGCGTGGTCTCTATCGTGCAAGAGGTGTTTCCCGAGTTCAGCCTCGATGCCGTGCAGGTGCGCGTCGAGTACCCCGGCGGCGCGCCCGAGGAGATCGAGGAAGCCATCGTCCAGCGCGTCGAGGACCGGATCGAGGGCCTCGAAGGGATCGACCGGATCACGGCCACGGCGGCGGAGAACTTCGGCATCGTGACGGCCGAGCTGCAGCGCGGCGCCGACATCGCCCGCGTGCGCACCGACATCAAGCAGGAGGTCGACCGCATCACGGCCTTCCCCGAAGATGCCGAGGAGCCCGTCGTGCAGGAGCTCACGAACCGGCGGCAAGCGCTGCAGGTCGCGCTCTACGGCAACGCCAGCGAGCGCACCCTGAAGGAAGCCGCGAAGCAACTCAAAGACGAGCTGACCGCCTACCCGAACATCTCGTACATCGAGATCGACGGCGTGCGGGATTACGAGATCTCGGTGGAGGTCACCCGCGAGGCGCTCCGCGCGTACGGCCTGACGCTCGGCCAGGTGGCGCAGCTCGTCCGGCAAGGCAGCCTCGACCTGCCCGGCGGCGAGGTCGAAACCAGCGAGGAACAGATCACCATCCGCACGCAGGGACAGAACTACACGAAGGACGACTTCGAGCGCATCGTGCTGCTGAGCCAGTCCGACGGCACGAAGGTCCGCCTCGGCGACGTCGCGACGGTCGTCGATGGCTTCGAGGACTCGGAGCTGATCACCCGCTTCAACGGCCAGCCCGCCGCGCTGCTGAAGGTCTTCCGCACAGGCGATGAGCAGGTGCTCCAGATCGTGGAGCAGGTCCGCACGCATCTCGACGACGAGGTGCGCCCGTCGATGCCGGCCGGCATGGAAGTCGCCATCTGGCAGAACGATGCCGAGAACCTGCGCAGCCGGCTCGACTTGCTCATCAACAACGGCCTCTTGGGGCTGCTGCTCGTCATCATCGCGCTGGGGCTGTTCCTCAACCCGCGCCTCGCGTTCTGGACGTCGGTCGGCATCTTCCTGTCGTTCATCGGCACGTTTGCCGTGATGATCTGGCTGGGCGTGTCGGTCAACCTGATCTCGCTCTTCGGCTTCATCCTGTCGATCGGGATCGTGGTGGATGACGCCATCGTGGTGGGCGAGAACATCTTCGCCGAGCGAGAGGCCGGCAAGTCGCCCCTGCGCGCCGCCATCGACGGGACGAAGCGCGTGGCGACGCCCGTCATCTTCGCCGTGCTGACGACCTGTGCGGCCTTCGCCCCGCTGCTTTTCATCTCGGGCACGCTCGGCAACTTCCTGGGCGACATCCCGACGATCGTGATCACGGTGCTGCTGCTCTCGCTCGTCGAGGTGCTCTTCATCCTGCCGTACCACCTCTCGGACCCGCCGGAGCCGCCCGAGGAGGTCAAGAACCCGTCGGCCTTGCAGTCATTTCGCGCCACGGTGCGAGGCACGATGGATCGCGTGCGCGGCGCCGTGGCCCTGCGGCTGCGCCGGTTCATCAACGGCCCGCTGGAGCGCGCGCTGCAGTTCGCCACGGCCTCGTACGGGATCGTGATCTGCAGCGGTGTCGCCGCCCTGCTCGTCATCGTCGGGCTCATCGGCGGCGGCTACATCCGCTTCTCGTTCCTGCCCGAGGTGGAAGGCGAGCTGGTAACGGCGCAGGTGGAGATGCCGGTGGGCACGGCGGCGAATGAGACGGCGCGCATCACCCGCTACCTGGAAGACACCGGCCGGCAGACGGCGCGCGAACTGCAGGCCGGCCTGCCCGCTGAGCACCCCGACATCCTACGCAACACGTTTACGAGCGTGGGCCGCCAACCGCAGGCCAACCGCGGCCCCGACCAGGGCGGCCCGACGCTCATCCAGGCGAACGTCGCCGAGGTCTCGTTCGAGCTCATCGACCCCGGCTTGCGCGACGTGTCGGCCACGCAGTTCGAACAGGCGTGGCGTGACAATTCGGACGCGCTGCCCAGCGTCCGCTCGCTCACGTTTACATCGAACGTGGTGCAGCTCGGGGCACCGGTGTCCGTCGAGCTCTCGGCCCCAAACACGGAGCAGCTGGATGCCGCCGTGGCGGCCGTGCAGGATTCGCTACGCCAGTACGGCGGCGTGTTCGACGTGCGGAGCGACCAGCAGGAGGGCAAGCGCGAGGTGGAGCTGCGCCTGAAGCCGGCGGCGCGCACGCTGGGCCTCACGCTCTCGGACCTCGCCACGCAGGTGCGCAGCGCCTTCTTCGGCGCCGAGTCGTACCGCCTGCAGCGCGGACAGGACGAGGTGCGCGTCTTCGCCCGCCTTCCCGAGGATCAGCGCGACGCCCTGGCCGACGTGAACGCCTTCCGCATCCGCACGCCCGCCGGCGGCCAGGTCCCGCTTGAGGAGGTGGCCACGGCCACCCTCAGCAGCGGGCCGTCGCAGATTAGCCGCCGGGACGGGCGCCGCGTCATTACCGTGACGGCCGACGTGGACGAGCAGGTGGTGACGGGGCAGGAGGTGGTGAGCAGCCTCGGCGCCACCGTGCTGCCCAACATGCAGCGCGCCTTTCCGCAACTGGAGTACTCCTTCCAGGGCGAACAACGCCAGCAGCGCGAGGCGCTCGGGTCGCTCATCGTCGGCTTCGCGATCGCGCTGTTTGTGATCTACGCGCTCTTGGCGATTCCCTTTCGGTCGTACGTCCAGCCGCTCGTCATCATGAGCACGATTCCGTTCGGGTGGATCGGTGCCATCCTCGGCCACCTGCTCTTCAACCTGCCGATCGGGCTGCTCAGCATCTTCGGCATCGTGGGCCTCAGCGGCGTCATCGTGAACGACGCGCTCGTGATGCTCGACTTCGCCAACGAGGAGCGCGCGAACGGCAAGGCCTGGCCCGAGGCGCTCGTGGCCGCTGGCAAGGCGCGCTTCCGCCCGATCCTGCTGACGTCGCTCACTACGTTTCTGGGCGTCTTCCCCATCATCATCGAGACGAGCGTGCAGGCGCAGTTCCTCGTTCCGATGGCCGTGAGCCTGGGCCTCGGCATCCTCTTCGGCACGGGCGTGCTCATGATGATCGTGCCCGCGCTCGCCATGCTGCAGCGCGACGCGCTCGTGTTCGTGCAGGAGCGGCTACTCGGCCGCGAGCAGGCGGCGCGCCAGTACGGCCCGTACGGCCAGAACCTGGCGATGGAGTCGTGAGCCCCCTGTCAGCACGCCCGCTCAAAACGGGCCGAACCAGTCCAGCACGCGCAGGGTGACCACGCCGGCGAGCACCGCCCCCGTGGTGGTGATGGCCCGAGGGTCCGCGATGCGATCCAGCCGCTCGTGCCGACACTTACGAAGAATGAAAACGCCGCGGCGATGAGGCTCACATAGGCGAACCGGAGGAACGGGAGATAGCCGTCGATGGCACGGGCATCGGTCGCATCCGTCAGGGCGGCCCCAGCGCCCAGCGCCCAGCGCCCAGCGCCGAAAAGGTCACCGCTGCGGTAATCAGCAGCAAGGTGCTGAGCACGGCGCTCGCGATGGTGATCTTCGCGGGCCGGTTGAGCGGGTCTGGATTGTTCGTGCCCGTCCCGGCTGCCAGGAGCGCCGCCGCTGCCGTAAACGAAAGGCCACCGAGTACGGCACTGACGGAGGCCAGCAACTCGCCGGCTTGCACTAAAGCTTCCATGTGGGGACGGGGAATTGAGAGGGGGCAAACGGCCGATGGGCGTGCTGCCTCACGCGCTGCGGCAGCGGCATCACCATACACAGCACGCCGGTGCCCTGCAGGTTGCGGGCGGGAATGTTTGGGCCGGTAGCGAGTAGGAGCGAACGCATCGGGGGCCCTCTCGCCCGAACGTTGTCTTCCCAACACTGCTGATCCGCCATGGCTCGCTCCCTCACCGTCCTCGGCACGCTCCTCACGCTGCTTTGCGCCGCGCCGGCCGCCCACGCCCAGACCGGCTCCATCCAGGGGCAGGTGATCGACGCGACCACACAGCAGCCGCTGCCCGGCGTAAACGTGGTGCTGGCCGATACCAGCGTGGGCGCCGCGACCAACGTGAACGGGCGCTTCGAAATCACCGACCTGGAGCCCGGCACGTACACGCTGCGCGCGACCTTCGTGGGCTACGCACCGCAGACGAAGACGGACGTCGTGGTGCGCCCGAGCCGGCCGACGCTCGTCACCTTTGCGCTGCGCGAGGCGCCCGTCGAGCTGGAGGGGCTCGTCGTGCAGGGTTCGGCGTTCGCCGATGAGCCGGAAGCGCCGACCTCGGTCCAGACGCTCGGCGCGGAGGAGGTGCGCCGCACGCCCGGCGGGCAGAACGACATCTCGCGCACGCTGCTCTCGCTGCCCGGCGTGACCGGCGGCGTGGACAACCGGAACGACCTGCTCGTGCGCGGCGGCGGGCCCAGCGAGAACGCGTACTTCCTCGACGGCATCCGCATCCCGCAGATCAACCACTTCGCCACGCAGGGCGCCACGGGCGGCGCGCTCGGGCTCGTGAACGTCGACTTCATCCGCGAGACGACGTTTTACACGGGTGGCTTCCCGGCCCGCTACGGCGACGCGCTTTCGTCCGTGCTGGCCATCGAGAACCGAAACGGCTCGCCCGATGGCGTAGCGGGCGACTTCACGCTGGGCGCCGTGGAGGCCGCCCTCACGCTGGACGGCCCGCTGCCCACCCCCACCGACGAGCCGAGCAACTGGATCTTCTCGGTCCGCCGCTCCTACCTGCAGTTCCTCTTCCAGGCGCTCGACTTGCCGATCCGCCCGAGCTACTGGGACGCGCAGACGAAGATCACGCACGACTTCGGTCCGGCGAACCGGCTGACGCTCGTCGGCCTCGGCGCGATCGACGACTTCACCATCGCTCCACCCGATGACGGCGACTTCGAGGCGCAGGAGACGGCCCGCCGCGTGCTCGACAACGACCAGTGGAGCTATACCGCCGGGGGCGTGTGGCAGCACCTGCTGGAGAATGGCGTCGTCAAGACGGCGCTCAGCCGCTCGACGACTGACTTCCAGTTTTCGGACAACGACGCCGACGGCGAGGCCGTCATCCGAAACGGCTCGCGCGAGACGGAAACGCGCCTTCGTACCGATGCCGACTGGCGGCTGAGCCCGCGCGTGTCGCTCGGGCTCGGTGGGGGCATCATCCGGGCGACGGTCGCAACCAACTTCTTCGAGCGCGCCCGGCCCGGCACGCGGTTCGACGAAGACATCGAATTCTCGAACGATCTCGGCCTGTGGCGCGGCTTCACGTACGCGCAGGCCACCACACGCTGGCTCGGCGGGCGGCTCACCCTCTCGCCCGGCCTCCGGCTGAACGGCACCTCGTTCCTCGACACGCCGCTCTACCTCTCGCCCCGGCTGAGCGCGTCGCTCCAGTTCACGCCGCAGTGGGCGCTGAACGCATCGACCGGCGTCTTCCAGCAGGCGCCCGAGTACATTGCGCTCGTGGTGCAGGACGACCGGGGCCGCTACGTGAACGACGGGCTGCCCTTCATCCGCTCGGATCATTACGTGGCCGGCGTCGAGTGGCAGCCGACGGCCAGCGCCCGGTTCACGCTGGAAGGCTACTACAAGGACTACGACCGCTATCCCGTCTCGGCGAGCGACCCGCGCGTCTCGCTCGCCAACCTGGGGGGCGATTTCGGCTTCATCGGGGCCGAGCCGCTGCGGGGTGTGGGCGAAGGGCGCGCGTACGGCGCAGAGCTGTTCGCGCAGAAGAAGCTGACGAACCGGTTCTACGGGCTGGCGGCTTACACGCTGGGCTGGAGCGAATTCTCCGGCGCCGATGGCACGCTGCGGCCGTCGAGCTGGGACGTGCGCCATACCGTGTCGCTCACCGGCGGCTACCGGATCGGGCAGCGCTGGGAGCTCGGCGTGAAGTGGCGGTTCCTCTCGGGCCGGCCGTACACGCCGTTCGACCCGGAGGCCTCGGCCGCCGAGTACGAGCTGACGGGCCGCGGCGTGCCCGACTACAGCCGGCTCAACGCCGAGCGCGTGCCGGCCTACCACCGGCTCGACGTGCGCATCGACCGGCGGTTCGCCTTCGAGGGCTGGAACGCGGTCGTCTACCTCGACATCCAAAACGTCTACAACCGGACGAACGTGTTCAGCTACGAATACACGGAGGATCCGTCCGAGCCGGACAACCGGCGGACGGTCGACAACGTCGGCTTGCTGCCCAATTTCGGCTTCAGCGTGGAGTGGTAGCAGCATGCGGTCACTAGATCTCCGTTATGCGCATCCGTTATCCACAGGCTGTACACACCGCACCGGCCCGCTCTTGCATAACGGAAATAGCGTTTCGCGGCGATGCACCGCCTCAGACCGTGCAGGCGGGAGCCGAATAATCCGTTATTGTTCCAGGTTGTGAAATATAGTCTTCCGCCGGAAAAGTTATCCACACGTTGCGCACACAGGGCGGACGCTATTCCAGCATGTCCGTGAGGCGTCCAAAGGCGCCGGTCCGCTCGAATGAAGCGATGGCGGCGCGGTTGGTGGGCGTGCGGGCGAGCACGGGATGGTCGCGCCAGAACGCCGGATCGTACGCCGCCGCGTCGATGCGCGCGTAGTCGTCTTGCCTCGCAGTAACCGGCGTGGCGCTGATGCCGGCCACGTCGTCGAAGTCGTAGAAAAAGAAGACCGACTGCGTCTGCATCTGCCGCCGGAAGTGGTCGTCCTTGTGGTGGATGTACTGCAGGTCGATGGTGAGTTGATCGAGCACCGTCGTGCCGTTCTCTATCCGTCGCATCGTTCCCGCCAGCGTCATACGTACCTGCTCGATGCGCGTGCCCCGCGGCGGCCTCACTGGGTTGAATGTGGGGTGGGGCTCAACGGTGGCCGTGAACCGGCGCAGCGCGTGCGTCTTCGTGTCGATGAAGAGCCGCCCATGCGCCGCCGCCGTCTCCATCGACGGCTTGGGCTGGTAAGCAATCTCCACGATGGGACGGCCGTCCTGTGGGAAGCGGCGCACGACGGAGACATCGAAGTGGTCGAGCGCATCAAGGCGTATGACCGTCGACCGATGGATGCGGACGAAGCCTTTCGGCGCGAGCTGAGCCGCGATGGTCTTCAAGCGGGCGCGGTGCAGGTGCGCGCCGTCGGCCGTGTGGAGCTTCACGTAGGCATCGGCCGCCTCGATCCACCGGATGGCCTCGACCGGCACAGGCACGAGGGCATCGCGCGCCGTCACGAGGATGCGATCGGGGCCCGGTTCGGCCGGTGTGGGCGGTGCGCCGTTGGCGTGCGGCCCGTCGGTTGCGTCGAGCTGCTGGGCGAGCGCTGTGCATTGGGCTTCGGCCTGGTTCAGGCGCATGCTGGCGGCCCACGCGTGGTAGATGCCCACGCCACCTGCGTATAGCATCAGGCACAGCAGCACCATGTCGGCCACCACGCTCGTGTAGCTCGCCCACCACGTGATGCGCGCCGCGTACGCCGGGTGGAGCGCGAAGTAGAGCCCCTGCTGTAGGGCCAGCCCGCCCAGCGTGAGCCCCACGGCACCGAGCGTGTGCGCTGCAGCGTTCCGCTTCCACGCGGTGCCGTTAAGCGGAACGCGGCGCGCCATCACAACGACGAGCGGCGTGAAGAGCAGCCCCGTCACCCACTGCGGCGTCGTGCGGACCCATGCCTGCAGCCACCCGGCCAGCGGGGCGGAGATCGACGGCACGCGCGTCGCCGTGCTGGCGAGGCTGTACGCCAGCCAGAACAGCGTATTGCCGGCGAGGAGCGTCGCCCATGATGGGGACGCGGCCGCCGGGACGCTTTCATCGGACGGCAAAGACACGGGGGTGGCATGAGGGTGCAAGGGTTCGCCCTTTTTCGTGCTACGGCGCGACCTCTCCCGTGTGCCGCTTGCGCCGCCGGCGCCACCGATTCCTGCATGCCCCGTTCGCGCCGTGGGGGCACCTCTGAGCCCTGGATTCACGACCTACGCGCCATACGCCCAGCGCAATGCATCCCACACCCTATGCCGCGTTGTTGGCCACCTCAAGCAAGTTGCCGTCCGGGTCACGGATGTAAACGGAGCGGATGGGACCGTTGGCGCCGGTGCGCTCCACGGGACCCTCA
>JAAAPH010000015.1 GCA_009908415.1 Bacteroidota bacterium | reverse complement strand
TGGTAACTCACGCTGCCCCCGGCGATGACCAGTGCGACGATCGCCGTCACGACGAACGTGAAGGGCCCCACGTCAATCCGGTACGCGAAGTCCTGCAGCCACTGCTGCATGCCCCAGTACGCCACGGGCGCTCCGAGCACGAGCGCGATGCCCACGAGCATCAGAAACTCCTTCGACAGCAGCGCCACGAGACCGTGAACCGACGCGCCGAGCGCTTTGCGAATCCCGATCTCCCGGGTCCGCTGCCGCGCGGCGAGGGCGGCCAACCCGAACAGACCCAGGCACGCGATCAGAATCGCCAGCCCGGAGAGCGTGGCGAAGACGCGCCCCGCCACCATCTCGATGCCCATCGCCTCGACGTAATCGTGCGTCACGAGGTTGGCGCGGTACGTGTAGAAGCCGCCTTGTCCGTCGGCGTACTCGACCGTCATCCACGGCCGATCCGGCGTGAAGGCCGAGGCGCCCACCTCCACGATGCCCGGCTGCCCCATGAGCTCGTTGCGGATGAGCTCCGCCGTGCGCAGCCCCTCTGCAAAGCTCCCGGTCGTGGGCACGGTGACGACTTGCTCCTTGTCGAAGCCCAGGTTCTTCGACTGCAGATAGCCGAGCTGCTGCGTCATCACGAAGAGGCTCGCCAGTAGGAAAATCGAGAGCGCAAACTGGACGGCGACGAGCGCCCGCCGGAGCGCGCTGCGGTCGCTGATCCGGAGCCTCCCCTTCAGCACGTCGGTCGGCTGCAGGCTGGAGAGCACGGCCGCCGGATAGCCGCCCGCCACCACGCCCACCACGAGCAAGAGTCCGCCGAGCACGAGCAACATCCCCTTCCCCAGGTCGAACGCAAGCGCCCGCCCAGCCAGGTCGTTGAAGAACGGCAGCGCGATCCGGGCGAGCGCGAGACTCGCCCCGAGCGCGAGGCCCGTCGTGACGAACGCCTCGCCCCAGAACTGCCGCATGAGTTGCAGGCGGTCGGCGCCCATCACCTTACGCACGCCGACCTCTTGCGCCCGCTCCGCCGAGCGGCCCACCGACAGCGTCATGAAGTTGATGCACGCGATGAGCAGGACGAGCAGCGCGATGCCGGCCAGAATGTACGAGTACGTCGGGTCGCTCGTCGGCTCCAGGCCGGCCGGCAGTTCCGTGTTCAGGTGGATATCCGTGATCGGCTGCAGCCCCACCGTGAAGTTGCTCCGGGCGACCTCCTCCTCGCCGATGGCGTCCTTGACCATTGCCGGGAGCTTCTCTTGCAACGCCTCGATCGACGCCCCCTCCCGCAGCAGCACGTACGTCTCGACGTACACGTTGAACCACGAGCTTCGTGCCCGATCGCCAAAGAGCTCCGCCCGAAAGGGCGCGATCATCTCGAACTGAATGCTCGAGTTCACCGGCGGCGCTTCCGCCACGCCCGTCACCGTAAAGGATTGGACCGCGTCTCCGTCGCGGATCTGGAGTTGCCGGCCCATCGGATTCGCGTCGCCGAAGTACTTCTGGGCGATGGCCTCGGTGAGCACGATGCTGCCGGGCTGGTCGAGCGCGGTGGCCGGATTGCCCTGCACGAGCGGGAAGTCGAACACGTCGAAGAACGTGGCTTCGGCCTGGTGGATGCGCTCACGGAACTGCGTGTCGCCGCGGCGGACGAGATCGGTGCGCGCGTCGAGGCGAACGTGCGCCTCGACCTCCGGAAAGCGCGCGTCGAGACGCGGGCCGAGCGGCAGCGGCGTGATCGTGTTCAAAAACTCACGGTCCTCGTACTGCTCGTGCACCCACGCGCGGACGATCCGGTCCGACTTTGCATGGAACGCATCGAACGTCCACTCGCTGCGCACGAACAGGCCGATGAGCAGGCAGGCCGCCATCCCCACGGCCAACCCCGTCACGTTGATGGCTGTGTAGCCGGGGTGCTGGCGCAGGGTGCGGAACGTGATCGTCAGGTAGTTGCGGAGCATGGAATTGGGAGATTGGTGGATTGGGAGATTGGTGGATTGAGATGCGGAGCAATCACCCAATCCCTCAATCGACATTCGACCATCGGGTCACTCGCTCCGCAGCGCCTTCGTCGGGTCGAGTCGAGCGGCCCGCCAGGCCTGAACGCCCACGGTTGCGAGCGCGACGGCGAGCGCCAGCACACCGGCTGCGACAAACACGCCGGCGCCGAGGTCGATCCGGTAGGCGAACCCTTCGAGCCAGCGGCTCATGCCAAAGTACGCGATGGGTACAGCCACGACGAACGCGACCCCGACGAGCTTCGCAAAATCACTGGAAAGCAGGGCAGCGAGGCTAGCGGCGCTGGCGCCCAGCGCCTTCCGGATGCCGATCTCCTTCGTCCGCTGCTGCACGGTGTGCGTGGCCAACCCGAAAAGGCCCAGACAGGCCACAAAGATGGCCAGCGCCGCGAAGGCCGCGAAGAGACGCCCAAACTGGCGGTCTTGCTCGTATAGCCGAGCGAAGTACTGATCCACGAACGTCGCGTCGTACGGGCGATCCGGCGCGAGCGTCACCCAGCGATCCTGCACCGCCCCCATCGTGGCAGACAGGTTGTCTGTCTGTACGCGGAGCGTGAGGAACCGCGCATGGTCAGCGTACGGCGCGGCGATGGGAACCAGCACGAGCGGCTCGACGGACTCGTGCAGTGAACCGTAGTGGAAGTCTTCTATGACGCCGACGATGGTGTACGGCGCAGGCTGGCTGTCGTCTTGCTGCACCTTTTTGCCCACCGCCGCGGCGGGGTCCGCATAGCCAAAGTGGCGCGCCGCGGCGGCATTGATCATCACGGCCTGCGTCGAATCGGTGGCGAAGTCGGCCGAAAGCGTGCGGCCGGCGAGGGCCTCGATGCCGTACGCGTCGGCAAAGTCGAAGTCCACGTCGTACCGGTTCGCCTTCGTGTTCTGCATGGGACCGTCCGGCGTCTCCACCTCGAAGCCGGTCACGTCGTGCCCCGCGCCGGGTACGTAGACGGAGGCCGTCGCGGCCTCCACGCCGGGCAGCTGGATCATCGCGCGCTTGATGGTCTCGATCTGCCGGTTGACAGCCTCGTCCTGGTTGAAGTTGATGGCGACGAGTTGCTCGGCTGCGATGCCGAGGTCGCGATCCTGGACGTAGCTCAGCTGCTGCCGCACGACGCCCGTGCTGGCGATGAGCGCGATGGCGATGGCGAACTGGGCCACCACGAGACCCTTCCGCAGCGTCTGCCCCTCCCGCGAGGTCGCAAATGACCCGCGCAGCACGCGCACGGGCCGATACCCGGCGAGCACCAGGGCCGGGTACGCCCCTGCCGTCAGCCCGACTCCGACCGCGGCGATAATGAGCGCCGCGGCGACCGACGCGCTCGGGATGAGTCCGCCGGCGAGTGTCGTGCCCGCTAGCGCGTGGAAGAGCGGAAGCGCCAGCCGCGCCAGCGCCAGGGCGAGGCCCAGCGCCAGGAGCGCCGTCAGCACGGCCTCCGCGAGGAACTGGCCGACGAGTGCCCCCCGCGCTGCCCCGAGCGTCTTGCGTACGCCCACCTCGCGCGCCCGCTTCACCGCCTGTGCCGTCGCCAGGTTCACGAAGTTGATCCCTGCGATCAGCAGGATGAAGGCGGCGACGGCCAGAAAGATGCGCAGCGCCGTCGGATCGCCGGTCGGCCCAATCGGGAAGAGGCCGGGCGACAGGCCGTCGCCGCCCAGGTACACGTCCGTCAGCGGCGTCACCTCGTACGTGAGGGCCTGCTGGAAGCCTTCCGATACGTGGCGCTCCAGCAGGCCGGGCAGTTGCGCCGCGAACGATGTGGGCGCGGCCTCGGGCTGCAGCAGCACGTAGGTCCAGAAGGAAAAGCGGCTCCAGCTCGCGAATCGATCCGCGTCGAAGGCCTGCCGCGTGGCCATCGAGACGAGCGCCGGGAAGTCGATGTGGGAGGTCGGAGGCGGCTCGGCAATCACGCCACTCACGGTGAGCGCCGGCCCGTCGTCCGTCTGCAGCGTCTGGCCCATCGGGTCGTCGGTGCCAAAGAAGGTTTCCGCGAGGGCGGGCGTCAGCACGATCCGGTTCGGCGCGCTGAGGGCCGTGGCCGGATCGCCCTGCAGCAACTGGAAGCCATCAAAGACCTCGAAGAGCGACGGGTCGGCATAGAAGAGATCGCCCACCTGCACCTGCGTGTCGCCGCGCCGCAGCAGATAGCCACCGCTGATGAAGCGCGCCGTGGCGGCGACGCCGGGCACCTCCGCCTCCAGCGTAGGCGCCAGCGGGCCCTGCGCCGTGGTCAGGTGCATCGGATCACCATCCACATTGATGTGCGAGCTAACCCGGACGATGCGATCGGCGTGTGCGTGAAACCGGTCGAAGCGCCACGCGTCGGCCACGTACCGCCCGATGAGCAGGCAGGCGGCCAGCCCCACAGCGAGCCCCAGCACGTTGATGGCGGTGTGGCCGGCGTGGCGCCGCAGGCGGCGGATGGCGGTGACGAGGACGTTGCGGAGCATGGGCGTCGTGCAGGCAGGGAAGGCAGCCGGGGCTGGGTGCGGGCGTGCAGCACAATCCACGTGCCGGGCGTCGCCATCCTCACGGAACGCCGGCCTGCGCAACTAGCCCCCCATCGGGCCGGCTTGCAGTGGGCGCAATCGCACACCCCGCCGTGCGGTAGCGCACGGGGGCGCCGGACCTAATCGCTGTGCAGCGCGGTCGTCGGGTTGAGGCGGGCCGCGCGGATGGCTTGTACGCCGACCGTCGCCAGCGCCACGACAAAGGCCAGCGCCCCGGCGCCGAGGAAGACCCACGGACCGAGATCGATGCGGTAGGCAAAGTCGGCCAGCCAACGGCGCATCCCGAGGTAGGCCAGTGGCGCGGCCACGACGAAGCCGATCCCCACCAGCACCGCAAACTCGCGATTCAGCAGCAGCGCGATCTGCGGCACGGTCGCGCCCAGGGCCTTGCGGATACCGATCTCCTTCGTCCGCCGCTGCGCCGTGTACGTCGCCAAGCCGAAGAGGCCCAGGCAGGCGATCACGACGGCCAGCCCGGCAAACAGCGTAAACAGCTGCCCGGTGCGTTGCGTGTCGCGGTGCAGCTCGTCATACGTCTGGTCGAGAAACGTGTACTGGAAGGGATTCTGCGGATTCAGCGCGCCCCACATCGCCTGCACCTCGCCCAGCGCCGCCGACGGATTGCCGGGCGCGAGGCGTGCATAGACGGTGCCGGTCACCTCGTCCGGACGGAGGACGAGCGGCTTGACACGATAGCGCATCGACTGGTAGTGGAAGTTGTCGACGACGCCGATGACGGTCCACGATGCCGACTCGTTGGGGCCCTGCGGCTCGCGGAGCACACGACCGACCGGGTCGGCCCAGCCCAGCGCGTCGGCGGCCGCCTGGTTGATGAGCACGGCCGAGGAGTCGGCCCGCCGTGCCGGGTCGAACGTCCGCCCGGCGACCACGTCGATGCCCATGGCCTCAACGAAGCCGTAGCCCACCTCCAGGTAGTTGATCGAGTACGACTCGCTGGTCGGCGCGTCGCCGGGCACGAAGACCGTGTTGGACACGCCGGCCTCGAAGATCGGATCGCCGGCTCCCGCCGCGTCCACGCCCGGCTGCTGGCGGAGGCGCTCGACGAACGGGTGCTGCTGGCTGCCCAGCGTCCAGGCCCGGTCGATGGCGACGACCTGCTCCTTCTCCACCCCGAGCCGCTTGTCCTGGATGTAGCCGAACTGCTGCTGGACGACGAGCGTCCCGGCGATGAGCACGATCGAGATGGCAAACTGGAAGATGACGAGCCCCTGGCGGAGCCGCTTCCCGTGGCCGCCCGTGCTGTGGCGATCGCTCGACTTGAGGACCGCGGCCGGCTGAAAGCCTGAGAGCACGAGCGCCGGATAGCTGCCCGCTACGAGCCCCACGACGCCCACCAGCCCGAGGCCCGCGAGGAGGACGGACGGCTGCACGATCTGCCACCCGCTCATCGTGGTGCCGGCCAGGCCGTTGAACGTCGGCAGCGCGAGCAGCGCCATCGCGAGGGCCACCACGATGGCTACCGCGGCCGACAGCACGGCCTCGGCGAGGAATTGGCCGGCCAACTGCGGCCGCCCCGCGCCGAGCGCCTTGCGCATCCCGACCTCCGTGGCGCGCTCCGAGGCCCGCGCCGTGGCGAGGTTCATGAAGTTGATGCAGGCGATCAGCAGGATGAAGAGCGCGATCGCCGAGAAGGTGTATACGTACGTGATGCTGCCGTTGGCCTCCAGTTCGTACTCCAGGTTGGAGTGCAGATGGATGCTCGTCAGCGGCTGCGCGACATAGCGGTACCGCGCGCCCTGCTCTACGAGCTGGTTGAACGGCATGCCGAGGAACTCCCGGATCTGGGGCGCCACGTGGCGCTGCACCAGGGCGTCGAGCTTCGTCTCGAACGCCTCGACGGACGCGCCGGGGACGAGCTTCGCGTACGTGTACCAGTTGTTGCTTACCCACATCTGTTGCTGCTGCGCGCTGAGCTCCATGCTGCCCACGGCCTCGAAGTGGAAGTGGGAGGATTCCGGGACATCGGCCATCACGCCGGTGATGCGCTGGGTCGATCCGTTCAGCTCCAGCGTCTCCCCGACGACGTCCTGCCGCCCGAAGACGCGCTCGGCCGTGGAGGCCGTGAGTACGAGCGCGTCCGTGCCGCGGAGCGCCGTCGCGCGGTCGCCGTGCAGCAACTCGAAGCCGCCGAAGACGTCGAAGAAGAGCGAATCGGCCCAGACGACGCGGTTGCCGGTGAAGGAGCGGTCGCCGCGCTGAAAGCCCACCGCGCGGTCGTAGTCGAACCGCGTGGCCGTCTCCACCTCAGGCACGTCGCGGGCAAGGGTCGGCCCCAGCGGCGCCGCGGTAATCGGACCCCGAATCTCGCGGTCCTGCAGCTTCACGTCGAGCGCCACGCGCTGGATGCGCTCTGCCTCCGGGTGGAAGGTATCGTAGCTCATCTGGTGCTGCACCCACAGCCCGATGAGGAGGCACGCCGCGAGCCCCACGGCGAGGCCAACGATGTTGATGAGCGTGGGCCCCGGACGGCGTTGCAAAGCGCGACGAGCGACTTTCAGGTAGTTGCGAATCATGGCACGCGAAAACGAGAGGGTTCAGGGGTGCGGTGAGCAGTCCATTGAAGCAGACAGGTCCACCGCTGAAGCGGTTGCACCCGCGCCTGCGCTTATTCGCTGCGCAGCGTCGTGGCCGGGTCGGTGCGCGCCGCCCGGAGGGCCTGCGTGCTCACCGTAAGCAGCGCAATCAGCAACGCCGCCCCGCCCGCCAGGGCGAAGACCCCGATACCGAGGTCGACCCGGTACGCGAACGCGGCAAGCCACTGCTGCATGCCTCCATACGCGAGCGGAGTAGCCACCATAAAGGCGATACCCACCAGCTTCAGGAAGTCAGCCGACAACAACCGCACGATGCCCGGGGTCGTGGCGCCCAGCGCCTTCCGGATGCCCATCTCTTTGCGCCGCCGCTCGGCCGTGAAGGCGGCCAGCCCGAACAGGCCAAAGCAGGCGATGAGGATCGCCAGCCCCGACGCCGCGCCGACGATGCGTCCCACGGTGCGATCCGCCTGATAGGCCTCCCCGATGCGCGCGTCGACGAAGTTGTACTCGAACGGGTGCGCCGGATCGAACCGCTCGCCGACCGATCGCAGGTGGTCGAGGGCCGCTGTCATCTGGCTCGCGTCCACGCGGGCGGTGAAATAGTCGATCTCATCGATCGGGTTGCGATGGTACCCGAGCACGAGGGGGCGGATCGGCGCGTAGAGCGGCTGGAAGTGGAAGTCCGCCACCACGCCAATCACACGGAACGCCTGTGGCTCGGCCGGCCCGCCGCCCTGCGCCGCCTGTGGCGCGCGAAGCGTGGCGCCCACCGGATCCGTCAGCCCGAGCGCCTCG
The DNA here is from genome assembly GCA_009908415.1 of Bacteroidota bacterium. Lineage (GTDB taxonomy): Bacteria > Bacteroidota > Rhodothermia > Rhodothermales > Salinibacteraceae > JAAAPH01. Next base: position 3,289 of record JAAAPH010000015.1, on the reverse strand, counting down.
ACGGCCGTGGCGTTCAGCACCACGGCGGTGGTGTCCGTACCGCGCGCGGCCTCGAAGAAGCGCCCCGCCTGCAGGGTGACGTCGAACGTGGCGAGAAAGTCGGCGTCGACGCCCATAAAGTAGGCGGACGCCGCATCATCGGACGGTGCGCCGGGCGTCGTCACCGCGATCTCGGGGATGCCCTTCCAATCGCCCGGAATGCGCGACGAGACGCTGACCTGCTGCACGGCCGGGTGACGCTGCATCTCAGCTTTCATCACCGTCATGGCGCGCCGCACGTCGCCGCTGTTGATGTCGACGGCCACGAGGTGCTCCTCATCGAAACCCAGCTCCTTAGATTGAATGTAGTCGAGCTGCTGCGCGACGACGAGCGTGGCCGCGATGAGCGCGATCGAGACAGCAAACTGGGTGACGACGAGGCCGCGCCGCAGCCAGACGGACCCGCCCTCGGTGACGCCCTGCGCCGCCTTGAGCACCGCGGACGGACGGAACCGTGCGAGCACGAGCGCCGGATACGCCCCAGCCAGCACCCCCACGATGAGCACGCCGGCGACCAGCGCGGCGACGGCGGCGGGCTGCATCAGCGACCCGAGCGACAACGACGTGCCCGCCAGCGCGTTGAACGCCGGCAGCGCCCCCTTCGCGAGCACGAGGCCGATGACGCCCGCGACGGCGCAGAGCAGCACGGCCTCGCCCACGAAGCGTCCGATGAGCTGCCCGCGGTGTGCCCCTAACGCCTTCCGCACGCCTACCTCGCGCTGCCGGTCCGCGGCCCGCGCCGTCGCCAGATTCATGTAGTTGATGCACGCCAGCCCCAGGATGAACACCGCAATCACTCCCAGGATGAACACGTAGAGGTAGCATTGCCCGGCTGCGCGTTGAACCCGCCCTGAATACCCGCCGAGTACAGATGAATATGCGTCAGCGGCTGCAAGGTGATCGCCGATGGCATGACGTCGTCGGGCGTGTTACGGGCCATCAGCTCGGTGATCTGATCGGCCACCGCCGCGCGCGACCCCATCATCGAGCCGCGCGTACGTGGTGAACGACCGGAAGCCCGGCGCCCAGTTCTCGGTGAGCGGCGTCCACCACGCTACCTGCTGGGCGAGGGTCTCGAACGGCAGTAGCATGCTGAACTGGAGGTGCGACGCCGCAGGCAGCGGGGCCAGTACGCCCGTTACGGTCGCCTCGCCGTACGCCTCGATCGAGAGCGGTTTGCCGATGGGGTTCTCGTCGCCGAAGTAGCGCTGGGCCGCCGCGTGCGTCAGCACGACCGTGCCCGGCTCGCGCAACACCGCCTGCGGGTCGCCCTGCGCAAGTTCGAAGTCGAACACGTCGAAGAAGCTCGGCTCGGCAATCAGATAATCGCCCACGTAGAAGCGCGCGTCACCGCGCTCGACGGTGACGCGAAACAGCTGTGTGATGCGCGTCGCGGCCTCCACGCCCGGCACCTCCTGCACAGCCACGGGCGCAACGGGACCCGCCGTGCCCGCCACCTGCTCCTCGCCGTCGGGCGTCGTGCGGGTCTCGACGACGCGAGCGATGCGGTCGGCGTCTGCGTGGAAGCGGTCGAAGGACCCCTCGTGTCCCACGTACAGTGCGAGCAGCAGGCACGCCGCCATCCCCACGGACAGGCCGACCGTGTTGATGCCGGCATACACCGGCTGGTTACGCAGGGTGCGAAGCGCAATCGTTAGGTAACTGCGAAGCATGGGATTGAGAATTGAGGGGATTGGGGGATGGACGAATCGAGCGGACCATGACCCGATCGACAATCGAAAACCATGAATCGACGGTCATTCACTGCGCAGCGCCTGCGCCGGGTCGATACGGGCCGCGCGGAGCGTCTGCGTGCTGACGGTGACCACGGCAACGAAAAGCGCCAGCAGGCCCGCACCGGCGAAGAGCCCAAGCCCGAAATCGACGCGGTACGCGAAACCCTGCAGCCAGCGGCTCATGAGGACGTACGCGACGGGCGCGGCCACCACGAAGGCCACCAGCACGAGCTGCGCGAAATCCTTCGTCAGCAGCGCGACGAGGCGCGGCACCGACGCGCCCAGCACTTTGCGCACGCTGATCTCCTTGCGCCGCTTCGTGACCATGAGCGCCGCGAGGCCGAAGAGGCCCAAGCACGCCACGAGGATCGCGAGCCCAGTGAATGCGCTCGCCACCGTGGCCAGCCGCTCCTGCGCCTGGTACAGCGCGGCGAAGCGCTGGTCGGCAAACTCGTAGCGCAGCGCGCGGTCGGGCATTACGCGGGCCCACACTTCTTGCATCTGCGCGACGGCCTCCGGGCCGGCGCCGGCCTGCGTGCGCACGGCGAGGTAATTGTAGAGGCGGCTCATGTCGGCCCAGTTCAGGTGGATAATGGGCTCCACGGCCCTGGCCATCGACTGGTAGTGGTAGTTCGCCGTCACGCCGATCACGTCGACCGGAATTTCGCCCATCAGGTCGATCTGCTTCCCCGCGATGTCCGTCCAGCCCAGCGCGTCGAGGGCCGCCTGGTTCAGCACGACGGCGTTTTGGTCGGCAGCGCGGTCTTCGTCGAAGCCCCGCCCCTGCGTCAGCGGCACGCCGAGCGTCTCGAAGTAGCCGGGCTGCACCGTGGTCCAGCGCATCCGGTAGCGCTGCGCATCGTCCCCGGCATCGCCCGGATAGGCAAAGATGAACGAGGTGCTGCCCCGCCCTGGCATCGCCGCGCCGAAGCTCGTCTGCACAATGCTGCTCTGCTGGCGGATCTCTTGCTCGAACGCCTGGATCCGGCTCCGCGCCGCCGCCGGATCGGCGAAGTCGTCGAGGGTCGTGGTGACCGTGATCAGGTGCTGCCGGTCGAACTGTGGGTCGGCCGACTTCATGTGGTCGATCTGCTGCCACACGACGAACGTGCCGATGATGAGCACGGTCGACAGCGCGAACTGCATCACGACGAGTCCTTGTCGGATCCGCCCGCTCAGCGTGCGCGTCGGCTCGCTGCCCTGCACGGCCGTGATCGGCTTGAAGCCGGCCAGGAACAGCGCCGGATACGCCCCAGCCGCAAGCCCTACGCCCACTCCGAGCCCGAGGAGGACCACCCATCCACGCGGGTCCGCGTAGGCGACGCCGAGCGACAGCCCGTACAGGTCATTGAACACCGGCAGCGCCAGCTCCGCAAGCAGGACGCCGACGCCGAGGGCGCCCAGCCCCATCAGCACGGACTCCCCCAGGAACTGTGCGACGAGCTGCGTCCGTTGTGCGCCGAGCGTCTTGCGCACCCCGATCTCGCGGGCGCGCTCCATCGAACGCGCTGTAG
>JAAAPH010000026.1 GCA_009908415.1 Bacteroidota bacterium | reverse complement strand
CGCGTTTTTCCTGTTTGCCTGTTGCACCTGAGGTCATAATGGCATTCACTTCGTCAAGGGAGGTGTATGTTCAAAGCAGCGCGCGGGCGATCAGCCATCCGCCCCAGCCGATGAACCCGATGCCCGCGACGCGCCCGATCCGATCCCCCGCCGGGGTGATCTTCTCGATCAGGCAGAGGGCGGTGAGCGCGGCCATCCAGAGCAGGTTCATCACGCCGAGCACGAACATGAGCGCCATCGTGGCCCAGCAGCAGCCCGCGCAGGTCCACCCGTGGCGCCAGCCCATGACGAGCGCTCCGCGCCGGCCCGGGCGCCACTCGGCCATCAAAAAGCCCATCGGCGTGCGGCAGCCCGTGAGGCAGGCGTCCTTGAGCGGCGTCCACTGGTAGAGGCCGGCGCCCACGAGCAGCCCGCCGGCCAGGTAGGGGCTCGCGCTCGCGCCCATCGGCGTGAGCAGGGCGGCCGCCTGGAGCCCGCCCTGCAGGAGCGCAGCCCCCGCGCTGTAGCCGATCCACACGAGCAGGTAGCCGCCGACGAACAGGCTCGTCCGCATGAGGGCGCCCTCCGGAGCGCGCCGCCGACTGATCCCGGTGAAGGTGAGCACCATGGGCGAGGCCGAGGGCAGCATCATGCCCATCACCATGACGGACCACATGCCGAACGCCGCGGCGAAGTCCGAGGCGCTCCAGGCCTGGAGGTGAGCGCCGGCCGGCGCCTCGGCCATCCGCCCGGCCATCTCCGCCATCACGCCCCAGGCGAGCAGCGTCAGGACCGCCAGCCCGCCGAGGATGAGGAGCCGGTCGCGCCAGTGTACCGCCTTCAGCGAAACGTGCGAAGACATGGCGTCGTCGGATTGCGTGATGAGACATGCGAAAGAAAGCGGGAGCACGGGGGCACGGGAGGGCAGGAAAAGGGGAAAGCGCGTGGGTACACCCACATCCCACGCCCCTCATGGGCCGGCGTACGCAAAGGGCGAGAGCAACGCGTTGCGCCCGGACACGTCGAACGCAATACCGTGGGCGTCGAAGTGTGCGCGGCTCGTTTTGGCTACGACGGCCGGATATCCGGGCGCGACGGCCAGGGGGTGGTCCTCGACGGTCGGCGCGGCTCCGTTCTGCCCTTCGACCGGCTCTGCGTCGGCACAGCCGATCTCGCCGACCTCGCCGATACGGATGCGCCCGCGCTTACCGTCCGTCTCGAACGTGAGGGGGACCGTTTCCACGCCGCGCACGTCACTGATGAGCTCGGCCAGGTGCGCCGGGTGCCCGCCGGCCTCGCCGCCGAAAATGATGCCCAGCGCGGTCTGCTGCTCGGCACTGGCCCGGTCGTCGAGGTAGAGGGCGGCCTTCCAGTCGCCATCGGCCATGTTGCCGGGGGTGTGTAGCGCCACAACGACGTTCAGGTCGTCGAGCGCCGTGCCGTTGAAGCCGCCCTCCTCGATGTGCCAAGCGACGACGGCCGTGCAAGTCCCTTCCGTGGGATCATTGAGCATGATACAGGGACAGGCCACTTCGCAGGTGCAGGCTTCCATGTACTGTCCTTCGAGGGTCCACTGATCAGTCATAGGTGTACGTCCGTCTGTTTGTGTTCAGAATGCAGGTTCAGATGATGTTGCCAGGGGCGATGCAGGGGCGCGTGGGTCAGGCCCCGGAGGTTCGCTCCTCGGGGCCCGTGCCGGTGGGCCACGGCACGATCATCGGCACGCGCTCGCGGTAGCGGCGGTAGCGCGCGCCGAAGCGTGCCATTAGGTCGCGCTCCTCCAGCCCCATCGCCACGAAGATGTATCCGGTCGTGGCCAGCGCAAAGACGAGGTGCCCGACCGTCATCTCGGGCGTGGCCCAGAAGGCGATCAGGAAGCCGAGGTTAAGCGGATGGCGCACGTACTGGTAATAGCCGCGCACCTGAAAATCGGGCGCCGACAGCTCCTCGCCCTGCAGGTGCTCGCGGACCTGCTTGAGGCCGAACAGGTGCCCATGGCTGATCATGTACGTCGCCGTCAGCACGAGCCCCCAGCCGATTCCGAACAGCCCCCAGAGCGTCCACTGCGCCCACGCGACCTCGACGTGCCAAATAACTTCCGGCATCGGCCGCCACTGCCAGAAGAGCAGGATGAGCACCGCGTTGCTGAAGAGCACGTACGTACTCCGCTCAATCGGCTCCGGGATGATCTTCGTCCACCACTCCTTGAAGCCCGGCCGGGCCATCCCGCTGTGCTGGAGCGCGAAGAGGCCCAGCAGGCCCAGGTTGATGAGCAGCGCCGGTCCAAATGTCGTCTCCGGTCCGCCCGCATCGATGGTCTTCGGAACCAAAAAATCGCCGACGAAGGCGATCGCATACAGGAAAACGCCAAGGAAAAGAAGATAACTGACGATGCCGTAGATGAAGCTTGCCACTTTGCGCATGATGCTATACTGCCTAATGAAGAAGCGAGCCGCATCCCACTGCGCGGCGTTCGAACGTCGACGCTGCACCTCGGTATGAAGGCATGTTGGACCTCGTCCAACGAGGCACCGCCACAGTCCTCCGCCGAGGTGTCGTGCGCCTTCACTGATACATTGCGTGATCTGCGGCGACAAATAGACACGCCCGCAATGGCCTCCGTAGACACCGACACGCGCAACACCGTGACGCGGCTGCTTCACGCGGCCCGCGACGGGGACCCATCTGCCTTCGACCGGCTGATGCCGCTCGTCTACGAGGAGCTGCGTAAGGTCGCCCGGCAGCAGCTCCGCGAGGAGTACGACGACCAAGCGCCTCGCACCACCGAGTTGGTCCACGAACTCTACCTGAAGCTCGTCCATCAGGCCGATGTAGACTGGCACGGGCGCGCGCATTTCTTCACCATCGCGGCGCGAGCCATGCGTCAGATCCTGATCGACCACGCCCGTAAGCGCAACGCCGCGAAGCGCGGCGGCGACTGGACGCGCATCACTCTGTCCGATTATCGGATGGCCGAGGAGACAACGTGGGATGACCTGATCGCTCTCGACGATGCGCTCGACCGCCTCAACGCCCTCGATCCGCGCAAACGCAAAGTCGTCGAGTACCGCTTCTTCGGCGGCATGACGGAAAAAGAAATCGCCGACGTGCTGGACGTCTCGACGCGCACCGTCCAGCGCGACTGGGTGAAGGCCCGTGCCTGGCTCTACAACGAACTCTACCCCGATGCCGAGTGACGTGCATGCCGGTTGGCGAATGACGCATTTCGCATTTGGGGAACTGCCATTCGCCACTCACAACTCGCTACCCACAATTCGCCGCTCGCCATGGACAACCGCTGGCACCAGATCGAGACGCTGTTCGAAGCGGCGCTGCAGCAGCCGCCGGACGAGCGGGCGGACTGGCTGGCAGATCACTGCGACGACCCCGCACTCCGCGCCGACGTCGAGCGCCTGCTGGATGCCCACGAGCGCACCGGCGGCATCCTCGACGCGCCGCTGTATCCGTCTGAGGCGCCAGCAGCCGACCGCCGCATCGGGGCGTACCGCACGGAGCGGCTGCTTGGCCGCGGGGGCATGGGCCGCGTCTACCTCGCCACCCGCGCCGACGGCCAGTTCGAGCAGCACGTCGCGCTCAAACTCCTGCAGGCGGGCTTTCCTTCGGAGGAGCGAGCGCAGCGCTTTCGGGCAGAGCGGCAGATCCTCGCCACCCTTAGCCATCCGCACATCGCCCAGCTGTTCGATGGCGGCGTCACCGAGGACGGGCAGCCCTACTTCGTGATGGAGTACGTCGATGGCCAGCCCATCGACGCCTACTGCGACGCGCACCGCCTGCCGATTGACGCGCGGCTGCGGCTGTTCCTCGACGTGTGCGCCGCCGTCCAGTACGCGCATCGCAATCTCATCGTCCACCGCGACCTCAAGCCGTCGAACATCTTTGTGACGGAGGCGGGCACCGTCAAGCTGCTCGACTTTGGGATCGCGAAGCTGCTGGATGCGGATCGGATGCCCGGCGCGGCGCCGCAGACGCGCACCGGCGTGCTCCCGATGACGCCCGAATACGCGAGTCCAGAGCAGGTGCGCGACGGCGCCATCACCACCGCCTCGGATGTATATCAGCTCGGCGTCGTCCTGTACGAACTGCTGACGGGGCAGCGTCCCTACAACGTGCGAGACCGCTCCCCGAGCGAGGTGGAGCGCGTCATCTGCGACGAAATGCCGACGCGCCCCAGCACCGCCGTCACCGACGCGCCATCCGACACGATGGACGCCCCCGCTTCGCCCGATCGGCTGCGGAAGACACTGCGGGGCGACCTCGACACCATCGTGATGAAGGCACTCCGCAAAGAACCCGACCGCCGCTACGCCTCGGCCGAGCAACTGGCCGACGACCTCCAGCGCTATCTGAACGACGAGCCCGTGACGGCGCGAGCCGATGCGTGGACGTACCGCACGCGCAAGTTCGTGCGGCGCCATCGCTGGAGCGTCGCCACCGTCGCTGGATTCCTCGTCCTGCTTATCGGCTACGCGCTGACGGTGACGTGGCAGGCCCGCCAGATTGCGCAGGAGCGCGACCGCGCCCAGATCGAAACCATGAAGGCCGAGCACGTGAAGGCGTTCCTGATTGCCCTGTTCGGCAACGCGTGGCAGAACGTCGGCGGCTCCGACAGCGTGGCCGTGCGAGCAAGCCTGGATAGCGGCGTCGAGCGCCTCCAGCAGCGCCTCGCCGATCAGCCCGAAATTCGCGCGGAGATGATGAGCGCGGTGGCGGGCGTCTACCTTCGGTTGGGCGATGCCGCCGCGGCGCAGCCCCTGCTGAAGGGCGCGCTCGCCACGCATCGGGCGCTGGAGCATCCGGACGAAGTGGCGTCGCTGCTGCTCGAACTGGCCGAGGTCGCCGAGCAGCGGAGTGCACCTGATCGGGCTGAAGCGCTCTACCGGGAAGCGCTGGACATCCGCCGAACGGAGCGCGGCGATCAGCGCATCGCTACGGCGCAGGTCAAGAACCAACTGGCACAGTCGCTGGAATCCCACGGGCGCGACTCTGCCGCGGTGGCGCTCTACGCCGAGGCCGCGCCCGTCTACCGCCGCGCGATGGGCGACAGCCACACGCAGACGGCCGTGCTGCTCGGACGACTCGGGGCGCTGTATCGGGAGCGCGGCGACTACGCCTCCGCCGAGCCGCTGCTCCGCGATGCCTTCGAGATGCACCAGCAGCTGGAAGGCACCGAGCATCCGTCCACGCAGCGCGCGCTCAAACGCCTCGTCCGGCTCTACGAGGCCTGGGACGCCCCCGGCCGCGCCGCTGCCTATCGGGATCAACTCACGACGCTGCCCACCCCCGATTCGCAGTAAATCCGAGGTGTGCTCAGCCGCCTTGCACCTCCACCGTTACCGGCGCCGATGCGACGCGCAGGCGCGGCACCTCGGCGAGGTGGTCGAGGATCGCGGCTTTGTCCGGCGTTTCGATGATGCCCAGCCACTCGGTCGGACCCTGACTCTCCGTAGAGAGCATAAGCTGCACCGTGTAGCGCCCCGGCGCGGATGGGCGGAACGGGTGAAAGGCGTGAATCGGATGGTAGTGCGCGCCGTGGATGGACCGCGTGGGGTCGAACGAGTCGCCCGGTTCGAGGCATGGGAGAAACCGGACCGCGCCGCGAAGTACCGCGCCTTATTTGCCGCGTCCGCTTCAGCAGATTGACCGCCCAGGCGCTGAGTGGGGCCCACGGCGCCAGCGCAACCGATGGGCGACTCCTCCCCGGCCTATCATGGTTGCGAGGGCGTTAGGAAGAGGGCAATGCGGAGTCCGGCCCAAAGAAAAAGGCTGCGACGGAGTCATCCATCGCAGCCGGGTGCGAGAAAAGCGCAGGCCGCATCAATCTTGAAACTCGACCACGTCGGCGCGGACGGAGATCGTCGGGCTGGTGTAGAGAATCAGGTTGAGCGCGTCGCCGTCGAAGCGGACGTTGACGAGAGCCAGGTCGCGGCCCTCGACGTCGCCATGCTCAGCGCGGAAGTTAGCCCACAGGTTTTGAATGGCTTCGCGGTACAGCGTGCCGTCGCCTTCGACCCGCGCGAGGGCGAGCGTGTTCATCTGAGAGCCGACGCCGAGGCCCGCGCTGAAGCCCAGAATGTACCCGGCCGATGCCTCGCCGGCAACGTCCGTCGCCACAATCTCGTAGTTGGCTTCGGACAGCTCCACGTTCGTTACGTTGGCGGAGGGGAAGCTGCCGGTGGTGACGCAGCCGGTGGTCGTGAGCGCGAGCGCGGCGACGACGAGAAAGCCCCACCACGCGCGGTTGGATGCAGGATAGGTCATGGTGTAAGAGGGGGGATTGTGTGAATTGAAGCGTCGGTGCTACGATGCAGCCGTCAAGGTCGCGGACGCACCGCTTGGCTGTCAAGGGGGAAAGCCCATCTTGAGCGCCCGGGAATTACCTACATGACCGCTACGCGCCGAGCCCGCCGTTGGCCTCCCCGGGTTGGAAGTGGTCGAAGCCGCCGGGGCGCAAGGGCACCGTCTCGCCGCTGGACTGCTCGATGAGCACGCCCTCGTCTTTTTCCGTCACCCGGCCGACCACGAAGAACGCATCGGACGGCAGGTCGCTCAGTTTGTCGAGCTCTTCCTCGGGGAGCGCGAAGAGCAGCTCGTAGTCTTCGCCGCCGAAGAGCGCGTACACGTCGACCTCCTCGCCGAAGTGCTGGGCGGCGTCCATCGTTTCCTGTGCGAGGGGCAACTTTGCCTCGTGCACGAGGGCGCCCACGCCGCTCGCCTCGCAGATGTGGTTCACCTCGGAGGCGAGGCCGTCCGAGATGTCGATCAGCGCGTGCGGCTTGAGGTCGTGCTCAGCCCAGTCGCGGATGGCTTTGAGCTGAGCCGGCGGCGCGAGGTGCCGCTGGATCACGTAGCTAAAGCGGTCAAGGTTCGGCTGGAAGCTCTCCTCGCCCTCTTCATCCAGCCGCTCGCGGTTCTCGACGAGCGCCTTCAGCCCGGCGAACGACGCGCCCAAGTCGCCCGTCACGCACAGCACGTCGCCAGGCTGGGCGCCGCGGCGGTACACGATGGCGTCCTCCTGCGCCTCGCCGACGACGGACACCGAGATCGTGAACTGGTGTGCGGCCGTCGTGTCGCCGCCCACGACGGTCATGCCGTAGGCACGGCAGGCCTGCTTGATGCCTTCGTAGAGCTGGCCGAGCGCCTCGACGGGCACCTGCTGCGGCACGCCGAGCGTGACGGTGGCGTAGCGCGGCGTCGCGTTCATGGCCACGATGTCGCTCACGTTGATGGAGATGGCCTTGAAGCCGAGGTGCTCCATCGGCATGAACGTGCGATCGAAGTGGATGCCCTCGATCATGGCATCGGTGGTGAGCACGTGCACGCGCTCGTCGTCGATGCGGTAGACGGCGGCGTCGTCCGAGATGCCGGCGAGGATGGAGTCATCCTCCGACTCCCCGAGCACGCCCCGCAGGTGGCCGATCAGGCCGAACTCACCGATGTCTTTGATGGGCGTGTATGGTTGCTGCTCCTGTTGCTGCGGCATAAGCGATTGGCGATCCACGATCCACGGTCAGCATGAGTACCATCACACGAACGGCCGGGATCGGGGTTCGAGCCGCCGTCCGAAAACCGCGTAAAGCAGACGCGCGGCGCCAGGGGCCAAAGGTCATGCCCGTGGTGCGCGTCTCTACCCGATACGAGGAAGGCCAACCAGGCGGTCTGGGTTCGGCCTCATGCCGCCGATACAGGCAGCTGGTCGCGTGACTCGAACACGATGGTCTCGCCGTGCCGGTCGCGGGCCGCGTCGCTGGCGAGGTGCACGGCGTAGGTGCCAGCCTCGTCGGCGGTGAGCCAGTCGCCCGGGCCGTCGGGGCGGGCGCGGGTGATGACGGGCGTGGCCAAGAGCAGCGTGTTGATGCGAACCGACTCGTTCTCGGCGGCCAGCACGTCCTTCAGCATGAGCTGCGCGGCGGCGGAAACAGAAATCGGCCCTGAGTTGGGCACCGGATGCAAGCCCCCCGCGCCGTTGATGAGCGTGTAGCTCGCCCCGGACCGACCGGCCAGCACGGGCACGAACGTCTTCGCCAGCACGAAGTGCGCCGTTAGCCCCATGTCGAGGAGGCGGTGCCATGTGTCGAGTGGCACCTCGGTGAGCGGCGGGCCCTGCCACCAGCTGCCGAGCGAGGCGACGACCGCATCGAGCGGCCCCACGGCGTCGGCAATCCAGTTGCGCAGGTCTGTGGCGCCGATCTCCGAGCTCACGTCGCCGGTCCAGGAAACGAGGCGGTCGTGGGCATCCAGGCGGTCGCGGAGGGCGTCGAGCTTCTCGTCGGAGCGCGAGGGTACGATGACGGTGGCCCCGGCAGCGAGAAACGCGCGGGCGAGTCCTTCGCCCACGTCCCCGGCCCCGCCGGCGATGAGGACCGTTTTGTTCTGGAGAGATGGCATGGTTGAGCAGTAGTTTGAGGCGTTAGGGGTTCGCGTCGGCGTGCAGCTGCTCCGCGTGGGCCTTGAGTTCGGCATTCATCGCCGCGAAGCCGGGCTGTGCGTCCCGCATCATCGGCAGCCGCCGCATGATGGGCGTGAGCAGTCCGCTGTACACTTCGCGGTTCGCGAGCCGGGTGCGGCCTGCGCCGAGGGGCGTCAGCTCGAACGTGTGCGCGCCGTCGAACACCCCGCGGATGCCCGTGACGGCCCGCCAGGTGAGGCGCCGCGGCGGCTCGAACGCAATGATCGTCGGGCGGAATGCGTACGACGGGCCGTCCGGGAGCTCCAGCCGCAGCGTGGGCCGCGCGTCCGGGCCGAACGTGCCGTCGACCACATGGAGCATCGAGCTCCAGTCGGCATAACCGTCGGCGTCGGTGAGCACGGCCCAGACCTGCTCGGGCGGGGCGTCGATGGCGGTCGTGGCTTCGATCGTGAACATGGGGGCATACCGTTTCTTCAGAACCAGGGTCGGCACCCTGTGCTAATTGAAATAGTATCCAACCGCGATATTAGGCGAGAATTGGGTCGTCATCGGCTCAAAGTCGAGCGTGCCTACTTGGGTGTCGCCGCTTATCTTGTTGTGGACTTCGAGCCCCACCCAAGGCATCACGTAAAGTCCCTTGAACACAAACCACGTGTAACTTACACGGGGTACCGCATAGAGACTTGTGTAATTCGCGTCCCCCGGCTCGTTTTCATTGGTCACCTCAAAGCCTGCCACTACCACCGATAAGCCGAACGCTATGCCGGACCGGTTTCGATTCCACGGGTAAAAATCCGCGCCGATGGTTGCCGCTGGACGAATTTTCAACTCGAAGCCTTCGTCTTCATTCCCTGGGATCTGCTCCACAAATACGTCAGGCAGTTGAAACCCGTACGCCCCTGCGTTGAATACCCACCGGTTCAGGTTGGCGGGGTGATAGGTGCCCCCGATACTCCAGCCCGTGAAAGCGTACGCCAACGGGTTGACTTCAAGCGAAAGGGTGCGATCCGGCACTACGTCTTGTGCCGAAGTGGGTTGTGTGGAAAATAAAAACAAGAGGATTGATGCAAAAAATAGGTTTTTCATGTTGTGGGCTTGGGGGTTCGGGTTGGTTTCTGCTGGACGTGCGGCCTTCTGGGTCAGCGGTCTCAGGAGCGACCGGAGAGAGGCCCGCCCCCGTTTCACACCGCTTCAGCTTCATGCCGCGTCCGTTTCAACAGATCTGGGTCCCGGGCAGCATCGTCCACCGCATTCCGCTGTGGATCATGCGCTAAGACGTTCGAACGTTCAACGCGGAACGTGTCTGGCCTCTCGAACCGGGCACGCGACGAGCGCGCTTCCGGAAGAGCCTCGACCTGATCATCTGACTGCGATCAGCGCGGCGTATCAGGCCGGCTGCTCCGCGTCCTGGGTGTCTTGGGCGTCCATCAGTTTCTGGAAGCCGGGGTCCACGTCCATGTGACGGTAGACGAACTTCCAGCCGTCGTCGGTGCGCACCACCTTGCTGTTGCGGTAGATGGCCGTCGCCACGATGTGCGGGATGTTGACCACGTCCAGCACGGTCATGTAGCTCGTGACGAAGGCGGTGTGGTCGTCCTCGCCGGGGCGGACGACGACGTTGCTGAGGAGGTGCCGTTTCCCGACGGCCATCCCGCGGTGGACGTGCTCGTCCTCGAAGTCGCGGATGGCGGCGCGGCCCTCGAACGTGCCGAAGACGCTCTCGAAGCGGATGTCGTCGTGGTCGGCCCAGCAGTCCATGAAGCCGTCCACGTCGGCCTCGTCGGTGGTGAGGTAGTAGCGGGCGCAGAGCTCGTGGATGGCGAGGCGATCTTCAGGGGGTAGGGACATAGCAGGGAAGGATTCAAACAAGGGGGTGGCGGTTGGTCGTCACACGCTGCATCTTGTGATCGGTTACATGCATTCTTTTGATCGACGTGATGCGCCATATGCATCAGGGGATGATCCGATGGAACTTCGTCACCTCCGCGCCTTCCTGGCCGTGGCCGAGACGCTCAACTTCCGGCAGGCGGCCGAGCACGTGCACGTTACCCAGTCGGCGCTGAGCCGCCAGATCCAGCAGTTGGAGGAGGCGCTGGGCGTGACACTCTTCGACCGCAGCCGCCGCGCCGTGGCGCTGACGGCGGCTGGCCGGGCGTTTTTGCCTGAGGCGCGGCAGACGTTGGCGCACGCGGAGCAGGCGCAGCGCACCGCCCAGCGCGCCGCTCGGGGCGAGGTCGGGCGGCTCGTTGTTGGCTTCGTGGGGCCGGCCATCTACGGCGTGCTGCCGCGCATCCTGCGGGCGTTTCGGGCGGCGGCGCCCGACGTGGACCTCGCCCTGCGCGAGATGCAAACCGACGATCAGCGCGCGGCACTGCAGGACGGCACCCTCGACGTCGCGTTCGCTGGCCTCGGCCCGGACGGCGCCGCGATCAGGAGCGAGCCGGTAGACCGCGAGGCCGTGATGATCGCCCTCCCCGCCGAGCATCGCCTGGCTGGGGCCGAGGCGATCGATCTGATCGACCTGGCCGAGGATCCGTTCATCATCTTCGAGCGGGCGTTCGAGCCGGCGCTGTTCGATGCGCTCATCGGACTGTGCCAGCAGGCCGGCTTCAGCCCACAGATCGCGCAGCAGGCCAACCGCATCTTCGTGATTCTCGGCCTCGTTTCGGCCGGACTGGGGGTAGCGTTTGCGCCCGGGTCGGTCCGGCGCGGCCTCAGCACGCAGGAGGTGGTCTTCCGGCCGCTTCGCGACGCGACGCCCACGCCGGCGCTCTGCATGGCGTGGCGCGCCGACAACGAC
>JAAAPH010000356.1 GCA_009908415.1 Bacteroidota bacterium | reverse complement strand
TCGGCAAATTCGGTGACCGTCTCAAACACCGACCGCACCATCCGATACTGCGGCTGGCGCGTGGGCACCACGTACGCCGAGCCGGGCGCGAACGTCGTGCCGTCCGCGGCGGTGTATTCGTCATCGAGTGCATAGACGTCGATCTCGTGCCGGTGGAGCAGATCGAGGAAAGCGCGCACCCGCGTCGTGTCCTGCCGGTGGCCGAAGACGTACGCGTCCGTCGGAAAGTCCTCGGCCTCGTCCAGCGCCGAGGTGAAGAAGTCGCGCTGATGCTGGAGGAACGCGTTCTTCTGCGCGATGGACGTCTTCACCGTCGCCAGCGAGGTGCGCAGTTGGTTGCGGATCGTGTAGGGAAACGTCACCGTCCGCGTATCGCTCTCCTGGGCGTGACCGCGCGCGCTCGCCTGCTCGAAGACGAAGCCGATGCCGCCGTACATGTTCGGATAGGTGGAGCCGTATCCGGGGTATGAGTTGTCGAAGACCTCTTTGGTGAAGTAGAGCGTGCCGATGTCGTCCAGCGCGTCCGACCAGTTGTCGGCGAAGTAGCCGGTGAGCTCGCGGTACACGGCCTCCGGCACGAGCGGATTCCACGACCCGCCCGGCTCCGTTGGCTCGAAGAAGTACGTGCTGCCCGTCCCCATCTCGTGGTAGTCCGTCACAATGGTGGGCCGCCACTGGTGGTAGAAGGCGACGCGGTTGCGGCTTTCGACCTGCGTGAGCGGAAACCAGTCGCGGTTCAGGTCGAACCAGTAGTGGTTCGTTCGGCCGCTGGGCCAGACCTCGTTGTGCTCGCGGTCGAGCGGGTCGGTCACCAGCGGATCGCCCTTGTGCATGTTGGCCCAGTGCGTGTGGCGGTCGCGCCCGTCCGGGTTCAGCACGGGCTCGATCAGGAAGATGCCCTCGCGGAGATAACGCTCGACCTCCGCGCCCTGCCCGGCGACGAGGTGATACGCCTGCAGCATGGCCACCTCGCTGGACGACGTCTCGTTGCCGTGCACGCCGTAGCCCAGTTGCACGACGATCGGCTGGTCGCTGAGATTCTCTACCGAGGCGGCCGGGTCGCTGAGTTGCAGGTGTTGCTGGCGCAGCGCGTCGAGGTTGGCGTGGTGCTCCGGCGCCGTCACGACCGCGTAGATCATCGGGCGGAGCTCGTTCGTCTGCCCCACCTCGGTGACCGTGATGCGGTCGGACTGGCGGGCGAGCGCGCGGAAGTAGGCCACGATCCGGTCGTGGCGCGTGTGATGCGATCCGATGTCGTAGCCCAGAAACTCGGCCGGCGACGGGATGGCCGGGTCAAACTGGAGGCTGTCGGGGAAGAAGTAGTCGGACTGCGCGTGGCTCGTGCCGGGGGCACCCAGCAAAATGAGCACAACGAACAGGGCGCTCCAACGACGGAGGCGGGCCCCCGTGGAGGCGGCGTCACGGGGGGCGGTGAACAGCGTGAACATGGTACGGCGTCAGGGGGCGATTTGGTGGGGGACGATCTAGGCACAGGATACGGCGATCGCAGGCGTATCTCAATGGGCGCGCCCCCGCGCGCCCCGTCGGGTTCAGCGCGGGCTGAACCACCACGCCCCGCTGTGAATACAACCGCCGTTCGGTGTCTTCTCAAAATGTGCTGCCCTGAACCATGACGGTTGCCAAACGATTTCGCTGGGAAGCCGCCCACCGGCTCCCGTGGCACGAGGGCCCCTGCGATAACCTGCACGGCCACTCGTACCGGATGACGGTCGAGTTGGAGGGCACGCCGGATGCGCGCGGCATGCTCGTCGACTTTCAGGATGTGAAGCAAGCGCTGAAGCCCCTCGTCGACGCGTGGGACCACGCCATCCTCGTGGCGGAGACGGACCGTGAGCTGCGTCAGATTGTGGAGCAGACCGGCTGGAAGCACGCCGTCCTCCCCTGCGACACCACCGCCGAGAACCTGTCGGCACACGTGGCGGAGCACCTCTGCACCGAGGCCGGCGCGATGCTTCGCGCCAATGAGGTCGAGATAGTGCGCGTGCGCCTCGCCGAGACGGAAACGTGCTACGCCGAGGCCGAGCGCCGCGTCGCTGCGCATGCCTCTACGGACGATCGTCGCCGCGAAGCCCTTGCCGAGTAGCATGGGCGCCTCTCGTTTGAGGCCATGCTCAGGCTCAGCACGACCCACCCGCGCTGGCGTGCTGAGTCCGAAACGCCGCGAAGGACTGTCGCTGGTACGCGCCCGTCGCGATGTACGCCAACACCGGGTGCAACGCGTCAGCCTTGATGAAGCCGGGTAGGTGGAGTAGCCGTTGCCCGTCCGGCGCCAGCAGTACGACGGTGGGCACGCCCGCCGCGCCGAGGGCCTGCGCAAGCTGCCGGGCTGAGAGCCGCCGCCCCCGGTAGCGGTGCATCATTTCCCCGGCATCGCGGTTCAGGCGGGTGAGTACAAAGTTGCCGGCGAGGCACGAGCGGACGCCCTCGCTCGGGTACACGTCCCGCTTCATCTTCCGGCACCACCCACACCACGGCGCCCACACGTCCACTAGCACCGGCTTGCCGTGCGTCTGGGCCGCCGCCAGCGCCTCCTCAAACGGGCGCCAGTTCAAATCCTGCGCCTGCGCCGCGGGCCCCGCGGTCAGCAGGGCGAGGAGCAGAAGCAGCGCGGCGCTACGATATGCATTTCTCCACACGTCCATACCTTCATACCTCCATACGTTCACTACCGCAGATTCAGTCGCGCGCCCAGCGCGATGGTGCGCCCGACGATCGGCCCCCATGTGTAGATCGTGTCGAACCGGTCGCTGAAGGGGTTGGCCGCGTCCACCAGCGGCGAGCCCTGTGTGTAGTTGAAGAGGTTCTCGACCGACAGGTACGCCTCCACACCAACCCCACGCGGCCCGTTGACACTAGAAAACTCCTTTGTCAACTTGAGGTCGTGCGCCGTGTAGGTCGGCGATCGTCGGGCGCGCCCAAACTCCTCCACATACCCGTCGGGCATCCGCTTCGGACCGACGAGGCGGGCCCCGTACGCCACGTCCAATCCTACCGCACGCCACTGGTACGTGAGGCCGGCCGTGCCTGTATAGTCGGGGGCGTACGCCACGGCGCGGCGCGCTCCTCCCTCCGCGGTGAAAACGTTCATGAGCGTGAAGCTCGCGTCGTAGCGGATCGGCCACGCGGTGAAGTTCTGGTCCACGTCGATGGAGAGTCCGCGCGTCACGGAGAAGCCGTCGAGGTTCTCGTAGACGATCAGGTTTGGATCCCGGTCGTAGTCCGGAATGATTTTGTTCGAGAATCGGGTGTAGAACCCGTCTATGCTGACGGTGAGCGGGTTTGCGCCGAAGGGCAGAATGTGCTCTGCACCGACCGTGACGCTACGCGATTGCTCGGGCCGCAGGTCCTCGGCAAAGACAACCTGGCGCGACCCGGTGAGCGCGGCGTGATCCTCGGTGAACACGTTGACGACGCGAAACCCTGTGCCGCTGCTCGCCCGCACCGTCGTGCGATCCGACGGGCTGTACGTGGCCGAGAGGCGCGGCGCGGTGACGACGCCGTGCGCCGTGTGATGGTCAAGCCGCAGTCCGCCGAGCAGCGTCACATCGCCCACCATGAGCTCGCTCTGTGCGAAGATGCCGGGGATGAAACGGCGGTCAGCAGTTGGCGTGGCCGGCGTGTTGTCGTCGTACATTTCATATCGAAGCGTGGTGCCGGTAAGCAAACGGAGCGCGCCGGTGAGCGGCTGGTCCCAGGTGGCCTGTCCAAAGACGATCCGCTGCTGCGCGTCGTAATGCTCCATGCCGTAGTAGCTGTCCTGGTCATGAACCGTCAGCGCGCTGCGGATGCGCAGGCGCTGATCGAATCCCGGCGGGCGGATCTCCGTGAGGAGCTCGGCCCGGTGGGTGTAGATCGACTCGCCGTAGACCGCGCCCGAGCCGCGCAGGGCGTCGGTGAAGTCGACCGTACCGCCGGTGCGGTCCTCGCCGTACAGCTTCGCCGCCACATTCAGCATTGGGATGCCATCAGAACTCGCGAGCGTCCCCTTCCCGAAGAGTCCGATGCGCGAGCGCTTTGGCACGTCGGCAAAGCCGTCGCCATTGTCGTCGAAGTAGTGCTCCATGCGAAGGCCACTGGCGCTCACGAACCCCTTGAACCGGCCCACCTGCGGCGACGCGGCCAGGTTAACGCTCCCCTCGTGGGTGCTCCGCCCGTACGTATCCACCGAAAACGTGGGCGTGTGGGCGGGGTCCTTGGTGATGATGTTGACCACACCGCCGAGGGCCTGCGTGCCATAGAGCGTCGACTGCGGCCCCTTGATGACCTCCACCTGGTCGATGATCGACGGGCTGATACCGTTGAGCCCGTACACGCTCGCCAACGCACCCATGATGGGCATGCCGTCGATGAGCACCGCCGTGTTCGGCCCCTCGACGCCATTGATGCGGATGGCGTTGGTACCACAGACCCCGCAGTTGAGCTGCGTCGTGAGGCCGCCAACGCTCCCGATCAAGTCCATGAGGTTAGCACGCGCCCGGCCTCGCTGCAGCCGCTCGGCCCGTACGACGCTGACCTTCACGGGCGATTCCTTGACGTACCGCTCACGCATCGTGCCGGTGACCACGACCTCCTCGCCGGCTAGCACCGCCCGCCGTAAAACCACATCCACGGTCTCGGTAGCGTCTGCTGCGCGCAGGTGGACCGGCTGGCGCTGCGTTGCAAATCCTACGGCGCTCACCACGAGCACGTGCCGCCCCGGCGCGAGCCCCGCAAGGCGGTAGTGCCCGCTCGCATCGGCCGCGACGCCGAGAGGGGTGCCCTCCACCTGGATGTGCGCCCCGGGCACCGGCCCTCCGTCGCTCAGGACGCGGCCCTGCACGACGGCCTGGCCATGCGCGACGGGAGCGGACAGCGCAAGCATCATCACGAGCGAAAGAAAGCGGTTTGTCATCTTTTTAGCCCTGACTCTTTCTTTTTTTAGCTTACACTAAAAAATGATTGCTGCGCGAAAGAAGCAAGAACGGGCTCGGTGCGCCCCGACCGGCGCTGGCGGCGTCCCCCGTCGCGTTCTGACGGCGGCATCTGAAGGGCTGAAACGGAGCGCGCTGTTCGGAAAACTCGACCCCCCTTTGTAGATTGGCTTCTTGTGTAAACCGAACGCCCTCCTCCGCGCCCACCCGTCTTCGCACCATGTACGAGTGCTGCCCTGCCCAGACCACCGAAATCGAATCGCCCACGGAGCTGCTCCGTCACATCGAGGCGACGGGTCATCTCAACGACACGGTGGTGCAGGGGCTCGATCTCCAGTCCGATGGGTTGGGCGATGCCGTGTGTTCGGTACCCGCCGAGAATGCCTGCTTCCTGGGCTGCAAGCTCACGCCCGCGGTCGAGACGCACATCCAGCAGACCGGCGGCGTCATCTTTCCCGCTTTCGTCGGCATTCCCTTCCATGCCTACCGCGCAGCCCTCTACACGCCGGACGAGCTCATGGAAGGCTACGAACGCGGCCGGCGCGATAGCTTCGCGGAGACGACGGACGGCCGGATCTACGCGTACTACAAAGAGCGCAAGACCGCCAGCCGGAGGACCCCGGTAATGGATGCGCTTGCCTTCCGCATCCACGACCACGCCATCGACGATGCACTGAACGACCTGCTCGTTCCGCCTGACGCGCCCGCAAGGCGGGTCGTCGGCCTGATGGGCGGGCACCAGATGCGGCGCGACGCGGATACGTTCTTGCAGGTGGCCCGCATCACGCGGCGGCTCACGCGGCAGGGCTACTTCATCGCGACGGGCGGCGGGCCCGGCGCGATGGAAGCGGCCAACCTAGGCGCGTACCTGAGCGGCAGATCCGAGGACGCTCTTGCAAACGCCGTCGCAACACTGGCCGACGCGCCGCACTACACCGACGCGGCCTACTTCGACCGGGCCTACGCCGTGCGCGACGCGCACCCGGACGGTGCCGAAAGCCTGGCCGTGCCCACCTGGTTCTACGGGCACGAGCCGTCCAACCTGTTCGCGACCCACATCGCTAAGTACTTCGCCAACAGCATCCGCGAGGACGGCCTGCTGGCCATCGCCCACCACGGCGTGATCTACGCGCCCGGCAGCGCCGGGACCATCCAGGAGGTGTTCATGGACGCCGCGCAGAACCACTACGCCTCGCTGGGCACGATCAGCCCAATGGTCTTTTTCGGCGACGACTACTGGACCGATCAGGAGCCCGTCTACCCCCTCCTTCAGAAGCTGGCCGCCGGACATCCGTATGCGGACCTGCTCACGATCAGCGACGGCGTGGACGCCATCGTCGACTTCATCGCTACCCACGAGCCGATGCCGGCCGATGCACTCGACGCGTGATGGCTGCCGCGGCCCCGGGCCGCGCGCAGGAGGGGGCCTACGCGCAAGGGGTTGCGAAAGAGACGGTCCCGCCCGCATACCCACTCACACGCCCCAGAGCACGTAGATGCCGAGCGTAGTGACGATGGCCAGCATGAGTTGCAACGGCCCGCCGACCCGCGCGAAATCGGTGAAGCGGTAGCCGCCGGGCCCGTACACCATCAGGTTGGTCTGATAGCCGATGGGCGTGAGCATTGAGGTGCTGGCGGCAAAGGTGACGACGAGCACGAACGAAAACGGCTCCGCCCCAATCAGCTGCGCCGCGTCGATGGCCACCGGTATCATGAGCACCACGCTGGCGTTGTTACTCACCACCTCGGTGACGAGCGCCGTGACAAGGTAGAACAGGAAGAGCACGGCGAGCACCGGCAGCGCCTCCGACGCCGCCACGATCTGCCCGGCCAGGTACTCCGCCCCACCCGTGCGCTGCAACGCCGTCCCCAGCGGAATCATCCCCGCCAGCAAGAAGATCACCGACCAGTCGACGGCCTCGTACACCTCGTTCGGGCGGAGGCAGCCCGTGACGATCATCGCCACCACGCCGCCGAGGGACGACACGAGGATGGGCAGCACCTCAAAGGCGGCCAGCCCGACGACGGCCGCGAGGATGCCCAACGCGATCGGCGTCTTTTCCGGGCGCATGAACGGCAACTCCTCCGCCTCACCGACGACGAACCGCGGGTCGCTGCTGAGCTGCTCGAAGGTGGCCGGCGAGGCCAGGACGAGGAGCGAGTCGCCCCCGTCCAGGGGCACGGCGTCCATGCGCTCGTGGATCACTTCGCGGCCGTGCCGGATGGCCAGGACGGCCGCTTCGTAGCGCGGCTCGAAGTGGAGCGCCGCCAGCGTTTTGCCCACCAGCGGCGTGCCCGGCCGGATAAGCACCTCCACGAGGCGCCGCTCCCCGCCCGTAGCGTCGACGTGCCCATCGGTGAGGGCCGTGGCCGGAACGACCTCCAGCGCCTCTACATCGAGCAGCCGCCGCAGCGTCGTGCGATCGGCACGGATCATGAGCCGATCGTGGGCGCGCACCTCCTTCCGCGCGAGCGGGGCCGTGAACCGCTCGCCATCGCGCACGAGGTAGAGGATGTCGGCATCGAGTTGGAGCAGGCGAATCGCGTCGCGCACGGTGCGGCCCTCCAGCGGTGAGCCCGGGCGCACCGCCACCTCCGTCAGGTACCCGCTCATTTCGAACTCTTCGGTGAGTTCCTCCTCCGGCTTGATCCGCTCGGGGATGAGGTGCCGACCGATGAACAGCAGATACAGAAATCCGCAGACGAGCACGATGAAGCCGAGGGGCGTGAACTCGAACATCGAGAACGACCGGCCGATCATGCGCCCGGCGATATCGCTCGCCAGCAGGTTTGTCGACGTGCCGATGAGCGTGAGCATGCCGCCCATCATAGCCATGAAGGAGACCGGCATGAGCAGCTTCGAGGGCGAGGTGTTCGTCTTCCGGGCGATGTCGGTGATCATAGGCACCATCATCGCCACGATGGGCGTGTTGTTGACGAGGCCCGCCAGGCTGCCCGACAGGCCCGTCAGCAGGGCAAACTTCTTCTCGAAGCCCCCGCCGGACGCCGCCACGACCTTATCGCCCATCCACTGCACGAAGCCCGTGCGGCGGACGCCCTCGCTCAGGGCAAACATGGCCAACACCGTGATGGTGGCCGGATTGGCAAACCCTGCGATGCCGTCCTCCGGGGCGATCTGCGTCCACGGCTCCAACACCATCAGCGCGACGATCACGCACAGCGCCGTGACGTCGACCGGGACCCGGTCCGTCACGAAGAGGGTGAGTGCCCCGCCGATGATGCCAAACACGACGAGCATGCCGATGGTCGGCTCAGCGGCCGTGGCGCCTCCCCGGGCGAGTAGATTTACCTCTATGAACAGATCGGCAGGCATGATGGAATGGGCATCCAGAGAGGCCGAGAAAATCTACCCGGAAAAGAAGTCCAATTCGCAGCATAAAGCCTGCGTTCCTCCCTTTGCACGAGAAAAAACGAGGGGCCCGAGCCGCCGAGCGATGGCCGAAGTGCAACAGCTTGAACAATCGGCTTGCATTCAGGCATCTCGTTGGCGTTCATGGTCGGCGAAGCGGAAACTGGAATCGATATCCTACCTTTATGCTCGATGAGTTTAAGACATTCGCCATCCGCGGCAATGTCATCGACATGGCCGTGGGGATCATCATCGGCGCGGCGTTCGGGAGCATCGTGCAGTCGCTCGTGAAGGACGTGCTGATGCCGCCGCTCGGCCTGCTCACCGGTAACGTGGACTTCGCGAATCTCTTCCTCGTGCTCAAGGAGGGCGCGGCGCCTGCGCCGTACGCCACGCTACAGGCCGCCCAAGAGGCCGGTGCCGTGACGATCAACTACGGCCTCTTCCTCAACACCGTCGTCAGCTTTCTCATCGTCGCGTTTGCCGTCTTTCTGCTCGTTCGCTACATCAACAAGCTCCGCGAGCCGGACGCCGGGCCGCCCTCCCCGCCGACCGTGAAGAAGTGCCCGTATTGCGTTTCGGACGTACCGATCCAAGCGACTCGCTGCCCGCACTGCACCTCGGAGCTGGAGGTCGAAGCACCGGCATAGTCTTCCGTTTCCTCCGCGTATGAGGGCTGACTTACCACCGGGCCCGGAGGTCCGCGGGCCATTGGGCGACCGATGTGCAGGGGCATAACCTTTGCGCATGAAACGACCCGACCCCCACGTACTTCCGCCCTCTTGCTTCCATGTTCAAAACGGAACGCATTGCGTATGGCCCCGTCGACGGCCTCCAGACCGGTCGATTTGGGGCCAGCGTGAACACCATGAGCAGTTGCTACCGGATCGGGCACACCCTTATCGACACGGGTCCGCCGAACCGATGGCGCGCCGTACGCGCGTTTGTCGACGAGCAACACGAGGAGCACGGCATCGAGCGCGTGGTGCTCACCCACCACCACGAGGACCACGCCGGGAATGCCGTGCGCATCAAAAAGCACCTCGGCGTGCCCGTCTTTGCGCCCAAGGCCAGCCTTGACCCGCTAGCCGAAGGCTTTCCGATCGCGTGGTACCGCCGGCTCGTCTGGGGCCTTCCGGAGCCCGTGGCGGCCCAGCCCGTGCCCGACCTGTTCCCGGCCGGGGACGACTGGCGCCTTAAGAAAATTCAGGCCCCCGGGCATGCGACCGACATGGTGTGCTACCTGGTGCCGGACCACGGATGGCTGTTCACGGCCGACCTGTTCATCGCCCGCAAGCCGCGCTACCTGCGCGGCGACGAAGACCTGCTCCAGCTCATTGCGTCGCTCCGCAACATCCTCACGTACGACTTCGATACGCTCTTCTGCGGGCACCGAGGGGTGGTGGAGAACGGCCGCAGCGCCCTGCGCGATAAGCTGCGGTACCTGGAGGCGCTCTGTGCCGTCGTGCAGCGGCGCCACAAAAGCGGCGAGTCGATCCGGCACATCACCAAGCAGATGCTCGGCCGCGATGGCCTGTTGAGCTGGCTCTCCGGTGGCGATTTCTCGAAGGAAAACATGATCCTCTCGTGCCTCAAGACGGGCCAACACCAGTTCGCTTGACCGGCCGCCAACGTCAAGAATCGATGAAGTGGCGCTCCGGGGTCACGCCGTTCGCGCGGCGTTCGTCATGAAGGGGAATCCCTCGTGTACTTCTTCGTGACTCACCCTTATGCGCGATGACAGAACCGACCTCGCCCGCTCTATCGCCACGCCTCGAACCGATCGAGCGGCCCACCTCGTGGTGGATGCGCCTCGTGTACGGGATGACAAAGTGGACGCTGGGCCGCGTGATCACGCCGGTCAAGGTGGTGACGGCCCGCGTGCCCGGCAGCGCCGCCGTCGCCCATAAGATGAATGCGACGGAGGCCAAACTGTCCCTCGACCCGGAGCTCCGCTTCCTGATCACGAGCTACGTCGCTACGCTCAACGGCTGCGCCTTCTGCACGGACATTGCCCACGCGCACGCCCAGAATCGCTCCGTACCGACGCACAAGTACAACGCGCTGCTGCGGTACGATACCAGCGACGTCTTTTCCGCCCCCGAACGCGCCGCCCTGGCCTACGTGGAAGAAGCGACCCACAGTAAAGCGGTGTCCGACGCGACGTTTGAGACGTTGCAGGCGCACTTCGACGACCGGGCCATCGCCGAGATCACGTGGCTTAACGCGATGGAGAACTACTACAACCTGCTGAACCGGCCGCTGAACATCGGGTCCGACACCCTGTGCCCCGTCAGCCCCGATGCCCATACCGTCCCGCGCCATGCCGCCTGACGCTGCCACCATCTTCGAAGCCCAGCGCGACCGGCTGTTCGGCCTCGCCTACCGCATGCTCGGCACGGTCGCCGCGGCGGAGGACATCGTGCAGGACGCCTACCTCCGCTGGCACGACGTCGACCCCGCGACGGTCGACGCGCCGGCGGCCTACTTGACGACGGTCGTCACGCGTCTCTGCCTCGACGCGTTGAAGGCCGCCCGGCACAAGCGGGAGCGGTACACCGGCCCGTGGCTGCCGGCCCCGCTCGTGGCGGAGCGCGGAGCCACGCCGCCAAAAGTGGAGGACACCGCGGCGCTGTCGATGGCGCTGCTCGTCGTGCTGGAGACGCTGACGCCCGTGCAGCGCGCCGTCTTCGTTCTGCGCGAAGGCTTCGAGGTCGATTACACGACCATTGCCCGCATCGTGGACCGGACGCCCGCGCACTGCCGGAAGATCGCCCAGCGGGCCCGCACGCACGTCGGCGACCGCAATCGACGATTCCCCGCCTCACGCGAGGACCAGGAGGCGCTCGTGCAGCAGTTCGTCGATGCCATCGCGGACGGCGACCCCGAGCGGCTGGGGGCGCTCCTGGCCGAAGACGCCGTGTCCT
>JAAAPH010000346.1 GCA_009908415.1 Bacteroidota bacterium | reverse complement strand
CTCCTCCGCGTCCGTCGTCCGCGCCTCGAAGCGCGCCATGAGGTCGAAGTACACCGGCTTCTCGTGAGCAAACCGGACGTAAGCCTCGCCGATCGCGCGAATCTTCATCAGCCCCCGCTCGTGCGCGGCAGCCGCCTCCACGAAGCGGTCGTGGAGCGCCTCGAAGCCGCGCAGCGTCACGGCCAGCACGATGTCATCGAGGTCCTCGAAGTAGACGTACAGCAGGCTCCGGCTCAGCCGCGCCGCATCCGCCACGTCCGACATGGTAAGCGCCTCCACGTCCTTGTCGCGCAACACGCGCTCGGCAGCGTCGATGATGCTCTGCCGCCGCTGCTCTTTCTCCTCACGCTGGCGCTCTTCGATCGACATGCAGACGGGTTCTGGATGGTGATTGACGCAATTTCATCCGTTGACACTCTGTCAATCGCCTTTTGTTTTGACACGGTGTCAACGAACGATTATCATCATCAAATCTTCACACAAAGACGGTGTTCACTCGATCTGCCGCAGCAGCCGGCCGAACACGTCGTCGGCCAGTTCCGCGGCGAGGCGGTCGACGAGTTGGTTCTCGATCTCGCGCTCGGCCGCGCGCTGGTCGTCCCGGTCGAAGAGGCTGCGTTCGGAGCCGGTAAGATCGAGTTGCCGCGGGTCGCCCGCAAACACGCCGCGTCGGCGCGCGCCTTCGTGCCGCACGGTTTCCGCCACCCGCTCCACGATGCGCCCGGTCCGCACGTCGACGATGCGGTACGCGACCGTGGCTTCCAGTGCGAGCTCGAACGCCTGGATCACGTAAGACGTATCGCGCCAGGCGGCGCCCTGCCCGGTGGCTCCGCGCACGCGCATCCGCGCCGGATGGACCGTTTCTTCGAGGTCATCCTCCGTGGATGCGAAGGCGACCAGTTCGCCCGCGACCACGAAGTCGGTGCCGAGCCGCCGTCCGGTCTCGGCAGCTTCGGAGGCGGTGAGCGCCGCGCGGTGCAGCTCGGCCCGGCGCAGGGCCCGGCGTGTGGCGATGGGGTCGGTCGACGTGATGAAAAGCGGCGGGGCCGACCAGTAGTCGTACTGCAGCACGGCATTGAGCTCATCGCGGAAGAATGCGGGTAGCGCGGCCGTGGCCCCGCGCACGCGCCAGAGCGGCAGGAAGGCGACGACGCGCGTGCCCCGCTCCACCGCCGTCCGTTGCAGCGCCTGGGCCTCCGTGGCGAGCGCGTGCTCTCCGCCGACCAGCCCCAGCGCGGCGTCCGCGCGCTCGTAAGCTGCCCGGAAGTGGCTCCGATCCATGTCGTCTTCGCTCCACCGCAGGAAGGCGCGCGCCTGAGCGCGGTCCAGCATCGTGAGGCGTTCCTCGCGCTGCACGTATTGCCGCGCCCCGTCGTACGCGTCGACGGCCGCCGGCCAGTCGCCGGCTTCCTCGGCGCGGCGCGCTTCCTCGATGAGCATATCGGCCGCCGCACGCACCATCTCGCGGCGGAAGGTCTCGTACGCGTCGGGCACGGTGAGCACGACCTCGACGGACGCTGCGCTGGCGCGGAGCGCGTCGAGAGCGTCAAGGGCATCCACGGCCGACTCAAAGCGTCCCTCATCCGCCGCCCGCTCGGCGTCGTCCACTAACCGATCTATTGCGCGCTGCCCTACGGCCTGCAGTTCATTGCGTGCGTCGGACCATCCGGGTGCTTCGCGAAGCACCCGCACGTAGTACCGGGTAGCCTCAGCGTAACGCCCCTCCACCGTGAGCGCTTGGGCCTTTTCGTACCGATCCTTCGTGCTCACGCAGCCGATCGCCGGAAGAACGATGGACAGAATGAACAGCCACCGGAGGCCATATCGGACGGACCAGCAGGTTGGGTGAACGCTCATGCAGTCAACGGGGGCCTTGAAGGGAAGAAGGTACTCGGCGTACATGCTGCGTCAAGCATCGTGCCTCGTCGTGTCGACGCGCCCCTCGGCTTCATCGTTTCTCCACGCGATGGACGGCATCGGGTGCAACCGATTCAAAAATACCCCTGTCTGTTTCAACAGAGATGAGGCCGAGACGGCCTGCTCCCACATGCTTCTACATACCGACAGCCATCAAGACGATGAAACAGTTTATCTATATTCCGAAGCACCTGAAGACGAATCGCATTATGCCGGGCCACGGCAACGCCGCGCGCGGCACGGGCGCTCCGATCCCGGGCGTCGACCGCGACGAGCGTCGAGCCCGCCGGTCGGGCTGGACGGAGGCCCAGGCCCACCGCCGGCACGTGTACGGCACGGGGAACGGCCTCGCCCTGATGGGCGCGATGCTGGCCCTGATGATCACCCTGTTTGCAGCGATGGGGCCGAACGCCAACGTGCTGGACCGCCCGAACGCTGCGCCCACGACCGAGCTGGTGGATGCCGCCCCGGCGCCCTCCGCGGACCGGGCCGTTCAGCCGAGCTAGCACCTCGGCACGACGAGCGCCCTCGCCCGTATCCATGGCCCTGAACCAGGCACAGCCGCAACCGGGCCATGATGTGGGTACTGGCGGGATGGATACTGCTTGTAAGCGGACCGGGCTGGGCGCCCCCGGTCCCGGCGCCGGATACGAGTGCGCACGCCGCCCCCGCCGCACGGCGCACGCCGCCCCCGCCGTCGACCCGACACACCGTGCGCATTGGCGGCGGTTACCAACCCGGCCCGGGCGCCCAATTCCTCGCCTCCTACCAATACGCCGGGTGGCCGTCGGGCGTTTGGGACCTGACGGCCGGGTGGAGCGAAGCACTCTTCGGCCACCTTGGGTACACGCACACGTGGACGACCGACGTGTGGCCCGCACGGCGATGGGCCCTGTCGGGCACCCTCTTCTCGCGGTACACGCCCGACCGGCAGCTAGCGCACGACGCGACCGACGAGCGGCGCACCGGAGGACGCCTCCGCCTCGCGCGCGTCACGACCGGCCCCTGGCAGCACCGCCAGTACACCGCGCTGGAGCAGACGCGCCTCCACCTCGACCGGACCGACGGTCCCAACGCGTTTCGTGACCTGTCGACCGTCACGCTCGGCGCCGAGTGGAGCCGCACGGGGCGCTTTCGCCTGCCGGTCCCCGCGCTGCTGATGGGCGCCCGGCTGTAAGCCGGATGGGACCACGCCGCCGCTACGGGGTTCGTCACCGCCCGGCTGCAGGGCCGACGTTACCGCCCCCTGGGGGCGGACGGCTGGGCGGTCATCGCCGACGGGCAGGCGCGGTGGGCCAGCGTGGCCACGCCGGCGTTCGAGCAGGCCGCGCTCGGCGGCACGAACAGCGTGCGCGGCTACCGCGCCGACACGGCCATCGGCCGCGCGCTCGGGACGTTGCAGTCAGCGCTGTGGGCGCCGCTGCCGGGCACCGCGCATGCCACGGCACGCGTGGGCCGCTGGCTGCATCGTCACGTTCGGCTGGCCGCCTTCTTCGACGTCGGGGCGACGGCCCGCTCGACGGACGGCCGCGCCGTGCGCACCGGGCTCGGCATGGGCGTGCGGCTCATCCTCGGCTCCGTCACGATCCGCGCCGACTGGGGCCACCGTACGCCCGACGTGGTCGACGGCATGCTGCGCGGGGACTTGTTTCTGAGCGTGCAGCCCAACCTCGCACTCGGCGTCTTTGAGTGAAGCGGGCGGGTTCGGCTGTTACGTTTGCAGGTGTCGATCAATTCGGACAGGCTCGTGATGTGTCCCAAAGTCAAGTGTGAGATCATCGTAATCGAGGGGAGCATCGCAACGATGAATAGCCCGATGATGATTGGGACAAACCAGCATCAAGTTGTCGAGTCGATCGTTCCCACCTCGGCTCAACCACTGAATGTGATGTCCTTCGCACAGATGTTCACCGTACTCATTCACCGGATTCCACTTGCACAGCTGGCACTGACCATCGTACATGGTGCGAAGTCGCTCCACCAGCGCTCGATTTCGACCCGGCACCTCACGGGTGATGGTACGACGCCGTGTATCACTCAACCCATTTGACCGCTCTTTCACGAGATTTTTGACCCTCTTCTTGTTGCCCGTGTATAGAACGGTTTCAAGCTCTTCTTCGGGAAGAAGCTGGGCACGCGGCTCCTCCAGTAATTCGCGTGACGCTATATGCAACAGCTGATGATCCTGTTCTGTCAGACGACGGATGGAACCCGGTCCCATAAAAGAATGATAGAGCCTGTCCGCCTTTGTTTTCGGTGAGAGACGACGGATGAGCGACTCGCTATTCTCTTGCCCTTCAATCCGAAAGTACCGAGATTTCTCTAGGTCTCCCCAGACGCGATACTCGCCGTACTGAAAGCCAGGCGCATTCTTGGTCCGCGCTCGCACAACAAGCTGCGCAGCAAGCACATACGTTCCTTCAGGGACTCGGGTAAAAGCCCACACACTATCCCCCGCCTCGACCTCGTGCAAAACCTCATACTTACTATTGAGGTTATATCCAGCCCCGTCGTCCAGGTCATGCACATAGTTGTCATGGCGCCAGTAAAAGAGCAGCGGCATAAGCAAAGGCTCTATTTTCATTCAGCCTCCAAACTGCGACTCCATTCATACTTCATCAAGGCATGCCGGAGCTCGGTCATGCCAATCTTTCGAGACGGGAGATCGCCCCTTGAGCGTTAACGAGACGGTAAAAAACAAATGGAGACCACAGACGAAGGCACCGTCGAAATGCGAAATGCCACGGAGTTGGAGTTCGAAGACATCTCCAGCGAGCAGTTCCGGGAGTACCTCTTCCCGGGCGGGGAGGTCGTCCGTATCGACAACCCGCAGAAATTGTACGTGGACGGGGAGTCCAAATCCCATCGCGTATTCGATGCGAGCGGCGAAAGCCACTACATCCCGAACAAGTGGATTCACCTGCGCTGGAAGACGAAAGAGGGCGAACCACACTTTGTGAAGTAGCGCCCCACGGAGCGGAGATGGCGAAGCTCAGTGTGTCGCCTCAAGCTGCTCCTGCACCGCGTCCAGCGCGTCGAGCATCGTGTCGAGCGCCGTGTCCAGCACGTCGAGTGGGATGTTGAGCGGCGGGGCGATGCGGACGAGTGTGTTCGAGTGGAGCGTCCAGCCGAGCAGCACGCCGTCGCCAAGGCAGCGCTCGACCATCTGCTGCGTCACGTCGCGGCTGATGAGCTCCATCCCGAGCATGGCCCCACGCCCACGCACCGCGCGGATGAGCGGATGATCGAGCCGCTCGCGCACGTGCTGTCCGACCGTTTCGGCGCGGGCCGGCAGGTTCTCCTCCAGCAGCACCTGCAGCGTGGCGAACGCCGCCGCGCACGACACCGGATGCCCGCCGAACGTGGTCACATGGCTGAGCGGCGGATCGCGCCGGAGCACGTCCAGGATCTCGGGGCTCGAAATAAACGCGCCGAGTGGCATGCCCCCGCCCATCGCCTTGGCCACGCTCATGACGTCCGGCACCACGCCGAAGCCCTCGAACGCGAACAGGTCGCCCGTTCGTCCGAAGCCGGTCTGGATCTCGTCGAAGATGAGCAGCGCGCCCGTCTCCGTGCAGCGCCGGCGGAGCGCCTGCATCCAGTCGTCCGACGGGACATGGACGCCCCCCTCGCCCTGGATCGGCTCGGTGATGACGGCGGCTGTTTCGTCGTCGATAGCGTCGAGCGCGTCGATGGCGTTGAACGGCAGAAACTCCACATTCGGGAGCAGCGGGCGGAAGGGATCCTGGTAGACGCTCCGGCCCGTGACGGAGAGCGAGCCGTGCGTGTCGCCATGGTACGAGTGCTCGAAAGCGACGAGCTTGCTGCGGCCGGTGTACTTCTTGGCCAGCTTGAGCGCCCCCTCGTTCGCCTCCGTGCCGCTCATCGTAAAGTAGGCGACCTGCAGTGGCGGGGGAAGTTGCTCGGCCAGCAGCGACGCGAACGCCACCTGCGGCCGCTGGATCATCTCACCGTACACCATCACGTGCAGATGGCGGTCGACCTGCTGCTTGATGGCCTCGACGACGCGCGGGTGCCGGTGCCCGAGCGACGACACGGCGATGCCGCTGATGAGGTCGATCACCCGCCGCCCATCGTCCAGGTACAGAAACGGCCCCTCGGCGCGCGCAACGGTGAGGCCGAGCGGGGCGTCGCTCGTCCAGGCCACGTGGTCGGCAAACTGCTGATCGAGGGTAGACATGGCAACTCGTACGCTTTCGGCAGGGGCTCGACGCGGAAACGTTGACAGATGGCCCGGCGGCGAGAGGCGGTTAGCGTTCCCGCTCGATGCGCCCAGCGCGCTGTCGACCGGGCGCTGGCATCCGTCATGGCCGCCCTCGGGTCATCCTTTTCTTTTGCCCCCAGTCATCTTTTGGCGCAAACAACAAAACGTTGTTGTTGATAGGAGGCAAAATGTTGAGATTTATAATGGCTTATTTCTTTCATTGAGCCTCGGTGTCTTTTCCGCTTCTCTGTGCCGATCCGCGGTCCGTCTGACGCGTGACCAACCGTCCTTTCTCGTCTCCGTTCCGGCGCCATGACGATCACCGAAACCCTCCTCCTTCTGACGACGGCTCTCGGGCTCTCCTTCGGGATCGAGCGCTTCCTGGAGGCGGTAAACGGGCTGATCAAACGCATCGGCCTGCAGCGCGGCCCGGCTGCGGAGGCCCGGTCGAACACCATCGAGCAGACGTTCCAAGCGCGCCGGCTGGACGCGTTCGATGCCGTCATCGAGCAGACCTCGGCGCGGCTCGCTGAAGCGCTGGACGCCCCGCCCTCCTCCAGCAACGGATCGGACGCGACGCCCACGGAGGCGACCGACCCCGGCGCCGCGCGCGAGCACGCCCGGACCGTCGCCGCGGATCTAAAGGAGCGGCTCGAAGCGATCGAGCCGGCGGCCCTCTCGCTCCCGCTCCAATCGCGCCGCGAGGACTTGCTGCACGACATAGAGGCGCTGCAGGCCGGCCAGCCCGCGCGCCCGCACGAGGCGGCTGAGTCCTACCCGCCCATCACCGTCCTCCTCGACCCGGTCGCGCCGCCCGACGCCGAGAAGACGGCCCAAGCCTTCTGGCTTCAGTTGATCGGCACGTTTGCCGGCGTCGTGGTCTGCTTCGTCGCCGACTTCGGGCTCTTCGAAGCGCTGGAGGTCTTCCAGGGGGTTCCGCCAGCGATCGACCACCTCCTCACCGGCGTGCTGATCGGGGCGGGCTCGCAGCCCATCCACGTGCTCATCAAGTTCATGGATCAGCGCGGGCTCGTGGACTTGCAGGCTCCAGCGCTGCCTACGGCACCCGACGAGGCGGAGGAGCGGCCGGCCGAAACGGCGGCGCCCAAGCCGTCGAAGCCGGAGCCGCGCATCCAGGTGCCCTACGCGGGGGGCGTCGATCCGGAACTCGTGGCGCGCCGCCAGCCGAAGCGCGAGGCGAACCCCGACCTCATCGTGTTCCACCACACGGCGATGCACAGCGACACGACGTTCGACGACGTGGTGCGCGTCATTCAGGAGCAGCGCGGTTGGGCCACGGCATATCACTGCGTCGTCCTCGCCGACGGCAGCATCCACCCGTTCTGCCGATGGGACTACGTGGGCAACCACGCCCGGGGGGCCAACTTCCGCTCCATCGGCGTGACGCTCAACGGCAACTTCGAGACGAACCCGTCCACACCCGGCGCCAACGACCGCGGGCAGTTCGGGCTCCGCGCCCCGACCGATGCGCAGTTGGAGTCGGCGGCGCGCGTCACGGCGCTCTGGTCGTTCCTCTATGACATTCCGGTCGACTTTCACGACCACGTCGCTCCCGGCATCGTGCCGCACAAGGTGGTGAAGCCAACCGTGTGCCCGGGCTCGAACTTTCCGTACCAGCGCTTCGAGAACCTGGTCCGCACCTTCCACGAGGAGTGGAACGAAGATGAGGCCGCCCTGGACGAGATTGCGCTGTTCAAGCAAAAATCGCTCATCTACCCGGAGGCCGCCTGATGGAATTTAGCTCGATTGGCGAACTGGTCGTTCTCTACCTGCAGATTCTCCTCCTCGCGCTCCTCGTCGAGCGCGTCATGGAGGTGCTGATGAGCGCGTGGGAATACACGGAATGGAAACAGACCATGCACCGCTTTTGGAACCGGCGTGCGCGGCGGCTGCAGGCCCGCTTCGAGACGCAGGCGCACCGCAATGTCTTCACCCGCGTGCTGAGCCTGACGCCCATTGCCCGGCAGGCCCGCGCCTACACCCGTGCTGACGACGGCCTGCACCGGGGCAACCTGGTCATCATCGACGGCACGCTCGTCCGGCGCGTGGCCGTGACCGTCGGAGCGCGCCTCGTCGCCTCTCTGCTGGGCGTCCTTCTGTGCTGGGTGGCCTCGATCAACTTCGTCGCGCTCATCCGGGCGGTGGCCACCGAGGAGAGTGCCGTGTTTTCGACGCTCCTCGGCGGCATCCCGGCCTGGCTGCAGATCGTCATCAGCGGCGTGCTCATCGGCCTCGGCACCGAGCCGGTGCACCGCATCATCCAGAACCTGGAGCGCCGCCGCGAACAGCGCGTCAAACGCCAGCGCCTCGAACAGGCCCAACTCGAAACCGCTCCATCGTCCTCCTCTTCCGGCTGATCCCTGCACGTGCCATGAGCTTCCTCCTGCAACACATCGAAGGCCTGGTGCTGGTCGTTCTGGGTCTGGTGATTTTCGTCGGCTTCCTCCAGCAGTTCGGTGTCGTGCAGGGGCGCGGCCTCATCGCGCTCATCGCGGGCATCGCGGCCCTCTTCGGATGGTCTCTCTTCCAGAACGCCCGGAAGCGACGGATCCGCGAGGAGATCAAGGCGAAGCGGGCGGAGCTCGAAGAGCAGGAGAAGGCGCTGGAGGCCTTCCAGGAGCGCTACGCGCAGAGCAAAGAGCAGCTGGCCGCCCAGAAGCAGGCGCTCGCGGACCAGCGGCGCATGTACCTGAAGCGCTTTGCCGAAATCGAAGCCGCCAACGACGAGGAACTACGCCGGCGGCTCACCGAGATCGAGAACACGCCGCCCGGCGAACTCGCCGATCAGCTGACGGCGTTTGCACACGGCGACGATCCGTTTTGAGTTTTGCTTTCACCTCCCAGATTCTCCGCGCCATGGCCCGTCTCACGCTTCGTATGCTCCTTCTGCTGATGGGGTTTGCGCCCATCGGCGCCTACGCTCAAGCGCCGACCATCGAGTTCGTCCGGCAGACGGCGGGTGGGAACGTCGAGCTCCGCATCGACGGCACGCCCCACACCGCCCTCCCGGATTCGAGCGTGGAGGCCCTCAGCCAGCGCATCGCGCGGCTGCAGCAGACGGTCCAGGAGCAGGCGCAAAAGCTCGCGCTCAAGGACACGATGATGGCGGCGCTCGACAGCACGGTGCAAGCGTATGAGCGGACGTTCCGACTGCAGGAGGGGCTCGTGCAGCGCGCGATGACGCTGTACGAGGGGTACCGCGACCTCAGCGACCTGTACGCCGAGCAGTACAGCGAGCCGCTCTTCAACGTTAGCGGGGGCCTCGGGGCGATGCGCGCCGAGGACGACGATATCATCCCGGGCGTACTCGTCGGCCTCTCCATCCGCCGCCTCAGCGTGTGGGGCTTCGTCAACCAGCGGCAGACGGGCTTTATCCTCGGCCTCAACCAGCCCATCCAGTTCGGCATCTTCCGATAGCTGGACCGGCCGCTGCCAGCGTGGGGGCGTTCACGAGCGCGCCACCGCCGCCCGCTGGGTGAGGCGGAAGCCGAGGAAGGCGCCCATCCCGGCCAGGACCGCCAGCACGCCGAACATCGCGGCCGGTGAGAAGAGGTCGAGCACGGCGCCGGTGAGGGCGGCGCCCAGCGCACCGACGCCGAACACCCCGAGGTACGTAAAGCCGTACGAGAGGCCGCGGGCCTCGGCCGGGCTGTACTCGGCGACCGTCGCCTGGTAGAGCGGCTGGGCGACGAACAGGAAGAAGCCGAGCAGTGCACTGATGGCGAGCAGCGGGCCGAGCCCCGCGTTGGCCGCCGGCCAGTAGAGCGCCGCGATGAGCGCCAGCGCCACGAACGTCCACCCGATGCCGCGCTCCAGCGCCACCCGCTCGGTCAGCCACCCGCCCACGTACTGGCCGAACACGCCGATCAGCAGCAGCCCCACGTACACGTAGCGGCCCGACTCCAGCGTGAGGTCGCCGAACGCCATCGCGGGGAGCGTGGCCATCGTGCCGAGCAGTTCGGGCAGGAAGGTGAGCGCGCCGCGGTAGTAGAGCCCCGACAGCATCACGATGCCGAACACGATGAGGAAGCTCGGCACGAGGAGGCGACGCGACCGGGCAAGGAGCGTCGACCAGTCGGCGGTCCCTTGCGCGGCGGCCTGCTCGTGCGCGTCGAGCCCGGCGTGCTCGTCGAACCGGAGCCGCGCGGCGATAACGAGCGCCACGACGGCCGGCGCCACCAGCAGCAGGCTCACCGTGCGCCAGTCGAAGGCGATGAGGGCCACGGTGGTCGCCAGCGGGCCAAGCGCGATGCCGATGTTGCCCGCCATCCCGTGCCACGCGAAGGCCCGTCCGCGCCGCACCACGCCCTTACTGATGAGCGCGAGTCCGGCCGGGTGATACACGCTGGCCGCCGCCCCCCACAGCACGAGCGCCGCGGTGATCATCCACAGCCCCTGGGCGGTGCTCAGCAGCAGGAAGGCGCCGCCCATGCCCGCCAGGCAGCCCATGATGAGCCGCTTCGAGCCGAACCGATCGGCCAGCACGCCGCCCGGCACGGCGCCGAGGCCGAACAACCCGTAGCCCGCTGCCACGATCCCGCCCAGCACGGCCTTCGAGAGCGCAAACTCCTCCAGCCAGAGCGTCATCAGGATCGGGATCGAGAGCTCGTAGGTGTGCACCATCGCGTGCGCAATCATGGTCAGTCCCACGATGGAGCGGTCGTTGGAGGAGTCCATCCGTCGGTGAGGAGGCTGGTTAAGCGAGTGCGGGAAACGGACGTCACGCAGTCATTCGGAGGGTTGTTCAGCCCCTGTGCTACGAGCGGGCCGCGGTGGGGTTTTCGGGGCGAGGGCGCGCGTCAGGTGGAGGGCGTTTCGGCGAGCGCCGTGTCGGCCTGGCGGGTGAGCCAGAAGAAGAGGCCACAGCCGACGAGGAAGACGCCGCCCGAGAAGGCCATCAGCGTCGCAGACGGCTGGATGATGAGCAACGCCCCCACGAACTGCGCCACGATGATCAGGTAGAGCAGCGTCGCGATCACGAGCCGATGCAGCTTGCTGACCACGTACGCCCCGAACGGCGCCCCGAAGATGACGACGGGGATCGACACGAGCCAGTAGTTGATGGCCTCCGGCCCGAC
>JAAAPH010000071.1 GCA_009908415.1 Bacteroidota bacterium | reverse complement strand
GGGCATCGAGCGGTTCGACCTCGGCGGGTCGGCCTCCGCACAGTACTACACGAACAATAACGAGCGCGCGGGCTCGCTCGACCTGTACGCGGCGCAGGGCAACGTGGGCTGGCGCGTGGGGGCCGAGCGGCGCGTGGGCGGCAACTTCCACACGCCCGACGCGCCCACCTTCTTCGAGACCGGCGAGGGCGGTACCTTCGGCGATCCGAAGTATACCGGCGAGGTGCCCTTCACCGGCTTCGAGCAGTGGAGCGCTTACGGCCAGGTCGGCACGCAAGGCGACTTCGGGACCATGCAGCTCTACGGCGACTACTGGCAGAACGCGCACAACTTCATCCTGCCGACCGGCGGGCCGGCCGGAAGTGCCGACAATCCGCCCAATGGACTGGGCCAGCACCTGACCCACAGCAACGTCGTGGCGAAGGGCAATCTCGTCGCAGATGGCTTTGTGTTTAAGCCCCGCCTGAGCTGGCAGCGGTCGGTGCGGCAGTCCGGCGCGCCCGGCACGGCGCTCGGCGCCATCCGCGCGAACGGCGGCCTCGGCGGGTTCGACTACCCTCTCGACCTGAAGACGGACATCTACACGGCGCGTCTTGAGGTGGCGCATCCCACGCTCGGTGCGCTGAGCGGCACCATCGGCGCTGAGGTTCAACACCAGGACGCTGACACGCGTGGCCCGGCCGAGTTGCAGCCGTCAGCCCGCACGTGGAACACAGGCGTCTTCGTCTTCGAGGACGTCGACCTCGACCCCATCACGCTCTCGTTCGGCGGGCGCGTGGACGTGCGCAGCGTGGAGGCCGTGCCTAACGAGCGCACCACCGATCCCGACGCGCTGGAGAACACGTACACCACGCTCTCCGGCGCGGTGGGTGCAAACTATGCCTTTGGGGACGGACTCGCCATAGCGACCAACCTGAGCTCCGGCTTCCGCGCGCCGTCCATCTTTGAGCTGTACGCCAGCGGTGTGCATGGCGGCGTCGCCGCCTTCCAGGTCGGCAATCCAAGCCTGGACCCCGAGCGCTCCTACAGCGCGGACCTGTCTTTCCGGGTGCGGCGCGACCGCGTGACCGCCGAGGTCACCGGCTACGTGAACGCCATCAACAACTACATCTACCTGCGGAATACCGGCGAGACGAACGAAGGCAGCGGCCTGCCCGTCTTTGCGGCCGGCCAGACCGACGCCGTGATTCCGGGCATTGAGGCGACCGTGGAAACGAGCGTGCAACCCTGGCTGCAGATCGGCGGGAGCACGGCGATCCTCGACGGCACGGGCAATAACCTGGGCGCCGACGGCGGCGACGGCGAACTGCCGCTGCTGCCGTCCAACACGGTGAGCGGCTTCGTCCGCTGGGTGCCGGCCGACACGGACCGGCT
The DNA here is from genome assembly GCA_009908415.1 of Bacteroidota bacterium. Taxonomy (GTDB): domain Bacteria; phylum Bacteroidota; class Rhodothermia; order Rhodothermales; family Salinibacteraceae; genus JAAAPH01. Next base: position 9,905 of record JAAAPH010000071.1, on the reverse strand, counting down.
GCGCAACTCGCACCTGGAGGTCGAGCTGAAGCACGCCTTCGACAAAGACGCGGCCGGTCGCTTCGAGCCGTTCGCCCAGTTCGATGCCGGCTTCGGGCCGCCCTTTGGCACGGCGTCAACGCAGGCCTACAACGTGGTCAACGTGGAGGCGCAAACGACGCTGCGGCTCGGCCTCGGCGCGCCCCTTACGCTCACCGTGGGCGTCGACAACCTGCTCGACGAGACGTACCGCGACTTTTTAGACACGTACAAGGGCTATGCGCTGTCGCCGGGACGCGACGTGCAGTTTAGCCTATCTACGTCGTTCTGATCCTCGGCCCGCTGCCGAGCCGGGGCACGGCGCGCACAAGGTGCCGTGCCCTGGTTTGGACTGGGCGGTGGGGCATCTTCAAATGCCGCCACACCGGACATCGTTATCACTTAACCAACCGCTCCATGTCATGATGAACACAAAAACACACCCGTCCAACCCGATCGTTGTCTTCCTTACGGTTGCTGCCTTGCTCGTCGCACTGGGCGCACTCAGCCCAACGCCGACGCTGGCGCAGGAGGCGGAGAAGAACGTCGTTGTGCATATCGGGCAGTACTCCAATGATCTCCACTCGGCCACGATGGGCGTGAGCCTGGCCGGTAAAATGCAAGAAGCCGGCGCGCAGGTCACCATCTTCGTCGACCGCGAAGCCGTGCGGATGGGCGAGGAGGGACAGCCGCTCCTGACCTACGGCGACTCGGACCTCGACGCGCTGCTGGCGAACTACCTCGACGGCGGCGGCTCAGTGCTCGTCTGCCCGCACTGCGCCGAGCTCGGCGGCGTTGAGCCCGGGGAGCTGCGCAGCGGCTTCGCGATGGGTACGACTGACTCGATCACGGCGCTTTTCATGAACGCCGACACGGTGATCAGCTATTGAGAGCTACAGGGACGGGCGTCCAGGAAACCGATCCGGGATGCCCGCCCCGACATCCTATGTGAATCCTACCCGAATCAAACATGGTCAAGATCATGAACAGGACGCAACTACACGCACTGCGTTGGCACCGCGGACATGCAGTGGTCGTGCTGCTGCTTCTCAGCGCTGTTCTCGCGCTCGGGGGATGCGCCGAAGGGGAGGAGGCGGGCGACGCGGCGTCGGCCGAGGGAGAGCCGGCCCGCGACCTGGCTGCGCTAAACAGCGAGTACGCGGCCACGCCGTACGAAACAGCCTACGCCGACGTGCACCGCATCGACCTGCCAGCGGGGGCGGCAATCGCTCCACACGAGGGCGGTCCACGGGTCATCTATTCGCTGAGTGCCTACACGCTACAGTTCGAGACCGACGGGACAACCTCCGAACGAACCTTCGAGGCCGGGGAGGTCCACTTCCATGCCAGCGGCGTGCATGCGGTGGACAACACCGGCGATCAAGCCGCCTCGTACATGGCCTTCGAACGGACGGGCGGCCCCCTGACGGCTGCAGTCCCCACTGGCGAGACGCTCGATGCCGTATCGATCCCCGACGGGGCCACCCACGAGGTGCCGCTGGAGAACGACCGCGTGACGGTGCATCGCATCGCGCTGGAGCCCGGCGCGTCGCTGCCGTCGCACTACGGCTACCCGCGCATCGTCTACGCGCTGTCCGATTATACGCTCACGTTCGTGGACCCCGACAGCGACACCCGCACCGAGCAGTCCTTTGCGGAAGGCGACCTGCACGATCACGAGGCGGGCCTGCATGCGGTGGAAAATACCGGCGACCGACGCGCCGAATACCTCGTGGTCGCGTTTAAGCAGTAGCCCCGGCGAAGTCGGCGTGTCAGCCTCTCCGTTGCAGGCCGCTCACCGGCCCGTCTCCTCCGCCGATAAAGCAACAGGTTTTACCATGTCATGATTACCCTCAGCAACATTGTGCACCGGTACGATGACGAGGTCGTGCTCGACATCCCGGCGTTCACGGCGGCCCCTGGATCACATGGGCTGGTGCTCGGCCGGTCTGGCAGCGGAAAAACGACGTTGCTCCATCTCCTGGCCGGTGTGCTCCGCCCCACGCGCGGCCAGGTCACCGTGGCCGGGGAGGACCTCGGTGCGCTCTCCGGCGATGCGCTCGACCGGTTTCGCGGGCGTCATATCGGTCTCGTTTTCCAGCAGATGCACCTGCTCAAGACGCTGACTGTCACGCAAAACCTGCTAATGGCCCCCTACATGGCGGGGCTCCCGCACGACCGCGAGCGTGCCCGCGCGGTGTTGACGAGTCTTGACCTGGCCGACAAGGCTGACGCATACCCCGCTGCGCTCAGCACGGGACAGCGGCAGCGCGTGGCCATCGCCCGTGCGGTGATGAATCGCCCCGAGGTGCTCCTTGCCGACGAGCCCACCTCCAGTCTCGACGACGTGCGTAGCGTGCAGGTGCTCGATCTGCTGACGGAGCAGGCCAATGCCTGTGAGGCCACCCTTCTGATTGCCACCCACGACCGGCGCGTGAAAGACCGCTTTCCAAACCGACTGGACTTGGACGAAGCGGACGCCCGAGTGGCCGAGATGAGCTGGTAAGGTCGGCAAATGGGCTCCGCCAGTACCCGCCGACTCCTCACGATTTTTTCCCTGACCGACTGGCTCCCCAAGCCGACGGGCTCACATGAACTTGATTCGCCTCACACTCTCGTACGTTCGGCAGCGCCCGCTACAGGCGGCGCTCAACGTGGTGATGCTCGCGCTCGGCATCGCAACGATCGTCGTTCTGCTACTGTTTAGCAGCCAGGCGCGCGACAACCTGGAGGCCACCGCCCAGGGCATCGACGCAGTCGTGGGCGCTAAGGGCAGCCCGCTGCAACTGATCCTGTCGAGTGTCTACCACATGGACGTGCCGACAGGGAATATCTCCGTTCAGGAGGCGCGCCAGATCCAGGCACACCCGCTCGTCGCATCGTCCATTCCGCTGGCGCTCGGCGACAGCTACCGCGGTTTTCGCATCGTGGGCACCACGTCCCAGTACCCGCAGCACTACGACGCCGCACTGGCTGCGGGCGCCTGGTGGGATGCCACCTATGAGGTAACCGTCGGCCACCGCGTGGCGCGCGAGCACAATCTGTCGGTGGGCGACTCGGTCATTACCGCGCACGGGCTCACCGGCGGGCACCTGCACGAGGACCGACCGCTCTCCGTGGTCGGCATCATGGAGGAGACCGGTACCGTCGTGGACCGGCTGCTGCTTACGAGCGTCGAGACCGTGTGGGCCGTCCACGGTCAGTATGAAGAAGATGGCCACGAAGACCACGACCACGAAGACCACGGCGACGAGGAGGGGAACGACGAAGGCGAGCACGCGCACAGTGAACAGGGTGACGCACACGCTCATGACGACGACGATGCTGCGGCCAGTGGCGAGGCGGGCGGGCGCGCGCCGGCAAGCGGTGGACCGGCGACCCCTCCCGGGCAGCAAGGAGCGCCCGGCCCGGGGGGCATGCGGCTCCCAGGATCTCCTGGAGGCGGCACGGCAGTCGGTGCGCTGGCCACTGACCGGGAATACACGGCACTGCTCATTGGTTACAGTTCGCCCATTGCGGCGGCCACGTTCCCGCGATTTGTCAACCGCGAGACAGACATGATGGCGGCGTCGCCGGCCTTCGAAACCGCGCGGATGTTCGAGCTGCTGGGCGTCGGGTTCGAGGTCCTCCAGGCATTTGGCTTCATCCTCATCCTGGCCGCGACGCTTGGGATCTTTATCGCCCTCTACAATGCGATGCAGGATCGGCAATACGACCTCGCCGTGATGCGAACGCTTGGGGCCTCCCGATCCACGCTTACACGGCACGTGCTACTCGAAGGACTCCTTTTCGCCGTGGCGGGCCTTGTGCTGGGCCTCGCTCTCGGCCACCTCGCAACGGGCCTACTTGCCGTCACCGTCGACCAGGCACAGGACATGAACCTGACCGCATGGGCCTGGGCTCCCCGCCAGACGTGGCTCGTGGGGCTCGCCCTGGCCGTCGGCGCCGTGAGCGCTCTGCTGCCGGCCGTGCAGGCGTACCGTACCGATTTGGCCTTTACGCTCGCCCGCGAGTGAATCCTCGCGAGCGAACCAATCCGCAATCCTGTTGCATCCAGTGCACTGAATGCTATGATCCGATTACGAATGTGCTCTCTCGCTGCGCTCGTCATGCTTGCCGCTGCGACTCTTATCGTCCCCGACGCCTCCGCGCAGGAACCCATCGAATGGGAGGTGCTGCGTGGGGTCGATTGGGAATACGCTGGCGGCACCTACACGCCCGTCTTTACCGACGACGTCGAGCAACTCAGTGACGCCACGGTGCGCATCGTGGGATATATGATCCCGATTGCGATCGGCACCGACATGAATCACTTTCTACTGAGCAGCCAACCGTCACGCGGCTGTCCGTACTGCATGCCCGGCGGGCCGTCGACGCTGATCGAGGTCCGTGCCACCGAGGCGCCCGAGACGACATACGACCCGTTAACGGTGACCGGCACCCTAAAGCTGCTCAAAGATGACACCTCGGGGCTGGTGTATCGGATTGTCGAGGCAGAGGTCACGCTATAAGGGGGATGGGTCCCTCAGGCCCTCCGCTATGAAAGCAGCGCGCAGGATGTGCGCGAAAACGGGGTGAACGGGCGCCATAGCGGACCAGCGAAGACTGAAAGCTCAACAGGAAACACACAGGGCTCGGCTTCGCTGCGATATGGGTTTCGGGCCTGGAAAGGCGGATACCGCTCACCGTTGCGTCCGATGGCTGCGTTGTGCCTCAGGACCTCGGCGTGCGCGGGACGTTACGCTCTGGCGCACAGGGCCTTGCCGGCCGCACCGCAAACAAGTAGTTTCCAGTGACAAGTACCTCCTCAACAGCTTTCCTACGGCCAAGATAAAGACCACCATGTTCACACCGCCCCCCTATCTTCACGAAGTGCTGCTATGAGAATTGCTGCTCAAGGGGCGTTCATCGTCACAGCGTCGTCGATTGTCGCTGCATTGGTATGGGTCGTTGCCGCTGTACCCGGAGCTCAGGCGCAGTCTCACGCCGCTGCGCCGGTCTCCGAGGTAAAGACCTTCCGCGTAGATGGACTGCGCGTCGATGCTACATCACCGCCGCCGGGTAGCGCAGTCGGCCGGGCCGGGGCTCGGTTTTCCGACGGTGGATACCTGCACGTTGTGCACGGCAAGCCGTTCAAACGTGGGCGTATCATTTTCGGCGGGCTCGTCGGGTATGGACAGGTGTGGGTCACCGGCGCACACATCGCGACCGAGTTTGCCACCACGGTCCCCATCACTATTGGCGGCCAGCCGCTTGAGAAGGGCATCTACAGTTTGTTCACTACGCCGCGTCCGGAGCGCTGGACGTTGCACCTCAACACGGTCCTCGGCATGCACCTCACAGACGAGTACGATCCTGCTCACGACGTGCTGACTGTGGAGGCTCCCGTGGAATACCTGGAAGAGCCCGTCCAGGACTTAGAAATCGCTTTCGAACCAACCGGAACGTCGGCCGTCGATCTGGTGATCCGCTGGGATCAGACGGCTGTGCGGTTCCCAATCAAACGGCCATAGCAGACGGGGCGGGGCGATTATCCTCCTTTTGGGACGTGTACCGGCTGTTGGTGCCTTACGTACTCCTTAGTGCTGTGACCAGGCTCCTGCACAGTAGATTGCGCCTGCATGGAGCATCTTGCTTCAGGCCGTAGTCGTGAGTCGTGAGATGAAAAACGTAACAGAGTAAAGGTGACATCCATCCTTGGTCCGTAACGCGTACGACATAGAACCTGAGGCTGCTTTAAGATGCCGGGGCCCAGCAGATGCGTTACTGGGTCCGCGATGCGGCCTCACGCCGTAAGGAGACGTGGGATCCTGCACCCCGGTCCATCTATCACAACGCAAGAGAATTTAAGCTAAAGGGTATTGAGCTATCTTCGCACAGCAAGAATGATATGCATCAGAGCGCATCGCCACAGCAGAGGAACGCAGCAGTCCCCCTGGCATTCACTACCGCGTCTCGAAAGTGAGTTATTGTGCGGCCGAGAAAACGAAATACAGGCCTTCAACGAGTCCCAGGGTGCGACCCTGGGCCGCTTGATCCCGTTTTCGCGCAACCTCATACCGCAGCGGCTTGGCTCGTTTACACCATGATGCTGCGTCGCACCACGAGTTGATTCACACCAAGACGTAATCTGGCTTTTTCAGCGCGCATCGCATGTTGTCCCCGTACCGCTTTCATACTGGTGCTTCCCGGCCGGCACGCCTCGGCGTGCTGCTGCTCGTTGGCGCCCTGCTGCTGGTGGGGCCCCTGCATGGATGGCAGACGGTGATCGGGTACCTAGCGACTGGTGTCGCATCCCCCTGTGCGCACCACAGCAGTGGGCCCCACGTGTGCCCGCATCACGCAGCCATGCAAGCGGCTCGTGCTGCCCAGGCCGATACGGCGCCGTCAGCGGACGAAGCCACCTTCTGCCTTCGGCATGATGCCATGCCGGCGGAAGCCGAACGCGACGTGCCGATGGCCATGCAGTGCAGCTGCGATCATGACGCCGAGGGGCCCGACGATGCCGTGCTCGTCCTCGACAAGTTCGTGCTCACGGCCATCGAGCACCCCAATCGCTTGTGGCGCGTGCGGGAATCGTATCGCGTCCAGTCCGCTTCCCCCTCTTCCCCTCGAGCTGAGGATATCTTCCACCCGCCGCGCGCCTGATGAGGGCAACCGGCGCGGCGGACGGTTTTATGGGCTGGGTGTGCTGTGTCTACCCGACACGCCTGTCAGGGCGTGCATCTACAGCGCACGGCCCCGCTCGCGATCTGCATCCACGCAGGTCGAGACGTCTGCGCGCTCGGCGCCCTCCCCATCACGGCACCAGGAGCTGTCGCTCCGCTACCCCCTTTCTTCTGGAAGTATCTTTCTGCTATACCTATGGATATGCTATCTATACGCGCACATCTGCGCACCTACATCACGTTTTTCCTACTCATCGGATGCCTGGCTTGGCTGCCCCCGTCGGCACTTGCGCAGGCTCCGGACACCGGCACCCTCACCGGCCTGATCACCCACGCCGAAACGGACGGGCCGCTCCCCGACGTGAACGTCGTGGTCGATGGCATCGGCCGCGGCACCGCCACTGACCGTACCGGCCGCTACGAGATCACAAACCTGGCGCCCGGCACCTACACGGTGCGGGTGAGTGCGGTGGGCTACCAAGCCATCGCGCGATCGGTTACGATCGAAGCCGATGCAACCACGACGGCCTCGTTTGCGCTGCAGGTCGACCGCGTTGCCCTCGACGAAGTCGAGGTGTTCGCAACCGCGCTTGAGAGCCGCCTCACCACACGCATCGGCGCGGCCGAGCTGGAGGCGATGCCACTCCAGGACCTGGGCGCCGCGCTCCAGTCCGTAACGGGCATCAACTTGCAGCGGCGCGGCGCGCTCGCACTCGACCCCAACGTGCGGGGCCTCACGGGCACGCAGGTTTCCACCTTCGTCGACGGCATACGCACCTTTGGGGCGGGTCCCGCTCGCATGGACACGCCGCTGAGCCACATCGACCCGGCCAGCGTGCAGCGCATGGACGTCGTGCGCGGCCCGTACGCGCTGGCGCAAGGCCCCAGCCTGAGTAGCATCCGCGTCGACACGCGGCCCGCCATCCCCAACACGCCGCTTACCGGCACGCTGCGCACCGGCTTCGCCAGCAACCGCGACGCCGTCGATGCCAGCGGCCGCGTGCTGGGCCGGTCCGGACGCCTGTTCTACGACGTGAATGCGGCCTACCGCACTGGCGGCGACTATGAGGCCGGCGACGGCACGTCCGTCCGCGGCGAGTTTGAATCGGCCGAGGTGCGTGGCCGAGTGGGCGCCGACCTCACCGACGCCGCGCGCCTGAGCGCGCAGGTCAGCTACCAGGACCAGGGCAACATCGCCTACCCGGGGCGCCCGCTCGATGCCGTCTACTTCGAGACGATTCGCGGCGCGCTCAACTACGCGTGGACCGGCACGGGCACGCTGCAGCGGGTTGAGGCGCAGGGCTACGGCTATCAGACGCTGCACCGCATGAACAACGACAACAAGCTCACGGCGCAGCCCGATCCCAACCGGATGCCGCCGTTTCCGCTGCGCATCAGCAACGACACCGAGATCGCCACGGTTGGCGGGCGCGTCACGGCCGCGCTGCAGTGGGCGTCCGATCTGTCGCTGGATGTGGGCGCCAGTGGGTATAGCGCGTTCCGCACGGCCACCCGCGTGCGCGACCGGCGCGACGAAGGGCCGAAGCCGCCCATGCTGCCCGCAACGGACGTCGTGTGGCCCGACGTGCGAACCACCGAAGTTGGCGGGTTTGCCAAGGTGGAGCGCGCCTTCGGACAGGCCGAGGTCACGGCCGCGGGTCGCCTCGACGTGGTGCACACCAACCCGCAGCGCCTCACCGATGGGTTTCGTGAGCGCGCCGAGGCCGCGCGGGACCTCACGCTGACCGGCGACCTGGCCCCGACCGATGTGCTCTGGAGCGCGGCCGCCAGCGCTACGGTTCCCCTCGTGGAGCCCGTTGCCGTGACGGCCGGCATCGGCTCGTCGGCGCGGGCGCCCGAGCCGCTGGAGCGCTTCGGCGACCGCATGGGATCGACCCGGACGCAGCGAGGGAACGAGTTCATGGGCAACCCCACGCTCGATCCGGAACGCACCTACCAGGCCGATCTCGGGCTGGACGTCGCCACGCCCTACTTTAACGGGTCGGTGAACGGGTTCGTGCGCTACCATAATGATTACATCACCATCGTGCCGGCGCCGGCCGTCGCGTCGGCCCTGCCCCTCACGCCCGATCTCGTGTTCGCCTACACCAACGGCCAGGCGACATTCTGGGGCGCGGAAGCCGAAGCCCAGGCAGAGGTTCATCCCACGCTGCGCGTGCGGGCGAGCGCCGAATACCTCTGGGGCCGCGACGAATCGTTTGACGAGGACGAGCCCGCGTACGGGGTCATGCCCGCGCAAGCCCGCCTCGGCGCCCGGTGGATGCCGCTGGAGGGCCCCTTCTTCCTCGACGGCACGCTGCGCGCCGTGGCCGAACAGACGCGCGTGGCCACCCGCCGCAACGAAGGCGAAACCGACGGCTTCACCACGGTCGACCTAGCGGCTGGTACCCAGTTGCTGGGCAGCGTGAGCCTGCGCGTGGGCGTGAACAACGTGTTCGATACCACCTACCGCGAGCACCTGAACGCGCGGGCCGTCCGATTCGATGTGCTGAGCGCCGAGCAGGACCGCACCTTTGTCCCCGAACCCGGACGCAGCATCTTTGTGCGCGTCCAGTACGGGTTCTAGACCATCGCGTGGTGACATAGCGCTCATAGCAACCGCCCCCGGCGTGCTCGGATGAGCAGGTCGGGGGCGCGTGGTTGGGAGGCCGCTGCCCGCGTCGGGCAGGAGCCATTCACGCGATGTGCCGCTCGGTGCGCGACGTGCAGTGCAGCCCGTCCACCTCGTTGTGGGGCGGTACCCGGTTGATTCGCGGGGCGGTCATCGGTCCCATGCGGTGCGCAGCGCCGTAACAAGGCAGCGGCCGGATCATAGAAGCAGAAGGCGACACCGCAGCCCAGCCCCGTTCCGACCACGCATCGCATCCGACCCATGCCCACAACGACGACGCAAGCCCAGGCGCGCTGGCACGAGGTCGTGGACGATCCGGCGCTGCAGGATCTGCCGTGCACGGTCGAGACCAACCGGCGCGGTCAACTGATTTGAGCCCCCATTCGAATCGCCACTCGTTGCAGCAGCGAGCTATTTTGCACCTTCTGGATCGCCATGCCCCCGCAGGCACATCGGCGCCCGCGTTTGCCCTTGCTACCAGTCAGGGCGTCAAGGGGCCGGATGTGGTGTGGATGAGCGACGAGCGTTGGGAGGCCATGCAGCAGACGGGCGACCCGTCGACGCTGGCGCCGGAGATTTGCGTGGAG
>JAAAPH010000509.1 GCA_009908415.1 Bacteroidota bacterium | reverse complement strand
GCGGTATTACGTCGCGGCGCGATCGAGCCACGCGTCCACCTCGCGCTCCAGCTGGAAGGCCGCGTCGGGGTCGAACGCGAAGTCGGTGTGCCGCCAGTCGCCGCTGCCGTCGAGGATGGGCTCGTACTTGGACTGGTAGAAATCGGCGTGCTCGGCGATGTGGGTGAGCGCGTCGACCGCTTTGTCCACGTCGGCGCGCGTGTTGTAGAGGCCGACGGACGCGCGCACCATGCCGTTGACGAGGCGCTGGTTGCCGGGCTCGATGCACGAGTCGGGCGCGACGCCGTCCTCGCCCGCCACGCCGAGGAGCTGGCGCACGAAGGGCTGCGCGCAGAAGCACTGGTTGCGCATCGCGATGCCGAAGTAGTCGTTCAGCGCGGCGGCCACGAGGCCGTGCGGCAGCTCAGACAAGTTGAACGTGATGACGCCGATGCGGTCGGCCACTTCGAGGCGGTGCGAGCCGTAGATGTGCATCGTCGGCACCTCCATGAACCGCTCCAGCGCGTACTGCGTGAGGTCGCGCTCGTCCTCCTCGATCACGTCCATCCCGATGCGGCCCATCAGGTAGAGCGTGGCGGCCAAGGCGAGGGCACCCGGAATGTTGGGCGTGCCCGTCTCTTCACGGGCCGGGAGCGAGTCGGTGATCTCGTAGCGCTCGGCGTCGACGAAGCTGACGATGCCGCCGCCCACGTCTTGCGGCTCTTGCCCGGCGAACAGGGCCTTGCGCGCAACGATGACGCCCGGACTGCCCGGCGTGTAAATCTTGTGCCCGCTCAGGCAGAGCACGTCGAGCCGTTCGTCGGGGTCGTTGCCCTCGACCGCGAGCGGCAGGTGCGCGGCCGACTGTGCGGCGTCCACCACGACGAGAGCGCCCACCTCGTGGGCCAGCTTCGCGATCTCGTGGACCGGGTTGATGACCCCCGTCACGTTCGAGGCCGCCGTCACGGCCACGTAGTTGAGCCGATCGGCGTGCTCGGTGATGGCCGCGCGCAGCGCCCCCATGTCGATGCGCCCCGCCTCCCCATCGGGGTCTTTTTCAACGGGCACATGCACGACGTGGCCCACGTGCTTGCGATGCGGCAGGTCGTTGGCGTGGTGCTCCATCATCGAGCAGATGACGACGTCGCGCTCCGGCCGCTTCTCGGCGAGCACGCGCGCCATCCGGTTGAGCCCGCCCGTCACGCCCGAGCCGTGGAAGACGGCCGTGTACTCCTCGCCCGCCCCCACGAAGTCCTTCACGATAGCGTGCGCGCGGTGGTAGAGCTCCGTGGTGATATGCGCGCCGAAGTGGAGCCGCGAGTGCGTGTTGGCGTAGTGCGCGAGGGCCCGACGGACGATATCGTCGGCCACCTTCAGACGCAGGTTGGACGCGGCGCTGTCAAGATACGTACGCGGCGCCGTCGAGCCGTCGGCGAGTGGGTATTCGGTGTCGAGACCGAGAAACTCGGTGCGGAGCGCGTCGAGCAGCTGCTGCCGCTCGGGGCGCGTGCCCTTCGATTCGATACGGGATGAGGTCGAGAGCTCCATGGCGATGGGCGCAATGATGCCAAGATTGTGAATGCCGAGAACAGTACAATGTAAATTACAACAGCTACCGGCATGATCCCAAGCCCGCGAACAAAGACTCGGGGGATTTTCTCTCGCAAATTCCCCGCCGGATACTGCGTCGCCGGGGGCTATGAGCCACTGGACGAGGGTGCCCAGACCGATCGGTAATCCTCGGCGAACTGACGGAAAGTCGTAGGCGGGCGGCCGAGCAGGCGCTCCACGTCGAGGGTCGTCCGGGCCGCGAGCCCGAGCTGCGCGGTGAGGTAGATGCCGGCCATCACCAGCACGAACCCGAGGGGACGTTGGCCGAGTTGCCGCCGCACGAAGTCGAGCAGCGACGGATCGTGGTACCCGATCGGGCGGCCGAGCACGTCGGACAGGATGCGGGCGACCTCGGCGTAGGTCAGCGCCTCGGCGCCGGTGAGCGCGTACGCCCGGCGCGCATGCCCGGCACCGGTGAGCACACGCGCCCCCACCGCGGCGACGTCCCGCGCGTCGATGAAGCTGGTGGCCCCCTCCCCGGCTGGCACGAAAATCTCATCGCGGTCGCGGATTTCCGCCCGGTGCGTCGTGGACAGGTTCTGCATGAAGAAGCTCGGCCGGAGAAACGTCCAGTCCATGTCGAGCGACTGCAGGTACCACTCGATCCACCGGTGCGGCACAAACGGATTCTCCTCGGCGCCGAGGAGCGACAGGAGGACGACGTGCTGCACGCCAGCGGCTTGCGCGGCCCGGAGCGCGGGGAAGATGGACTGCCACACCGCGGCGATGGCCGGCGGACGCACGAGGAACAGCTTTTCAGCACCGCGGAACGTTTCGTCGTATGTGGCTGGGTCCTCGAAATCGAACCGGATGGTGGGTACCGTCCCCAGCGTGGAGCGTGCGCGCCCCGGGTTACGCACGGCCGCCACTGCCGGGGCGCCCTGCCGCGCCAGCCGCTGCATCACCTCACGGCCGACGGTGCCGGTCGCCCCGGTGACGACAATCCGACCCTTCGGCGGCATCGATGAAGTATCGGCGTCTGTATCTTCGGGCACTATGAAAGTCGAAATGAAACTCGAAGGGCGTATCGAATCGTGCGTTGCAGGAGAAGTCGCCTCTAGTATTCTGTCGCCTTGCTCAACCCCATCCCGTGGCTACGGGGGTGGTGACGGGGGCGTATCGGTCGGCCCGCCGGCGCAGCACGGGGGGTTAGGGCCGGGGCGACTGCGGGGGCGCCGGCCGACCGGCGTCTTCTAGCACGGCGATCAGTGCATCCACCGACCGGGCGCGGGCCGTCCAGCCATCGCTCAAGCGAACGGCGACGTATACCGCCTCCGATTCGATGTTGGCGCACATCATGAGCCATGCCACACGCTCCACCCACTGGGCCCCCGGTCCATCGTCAAGGGCCGCCACCGCACGCTCAAGGCGATTGCGCTCCGCTACAGTAAAAGCCCCTCGAAACCGACAGTACACGGCGTCCTCCTTGGTCTATGGGAACAGCCCTTGACGCACTGTCCCTTCACACGTCATGGTACGCGTGGTGTCGTACATGTGCTGCAGCACCATCCCGTGCTACTGTGACGGGCCATCCACTACACCGCACGGTCCTACGGGCTGCGACCGACGCGGCAGCGAACAACCTCTCGACGGGGTCGTACAGACCGCCGGTTCACCCCTTCCGGTTCGCCCCCCTGACCCAACGTTTGCTTCCAACAGTGCTCGACGCACGCTCGCCTTTCCTCGCCGCCTTCCTCGCCGCGCTGTGCGCCCTCGTGCCGGCCCAGGCCAGCAGCGCGCAGTCGCTGTGGTCCAAGCCATACGAACCCAACCAAATCGCCCTTGAGGTGCTGCAGCCGAGCCTCGACGCAGCCCCCGGCGAGGACCTCTCGGTGCTCACCGGGGCGGCCACGCTGTGGGGCAGCCACCTGCTCACCGACCGGACGACGCTCGTCGCCGGACTGCCCACGGCGCGCTACGCGTCGGAAGGCAACGGCCCCGCACCCCGGTCGATCACGGAACACCAGATCGGCAACCCGTACGTGGGGCTGGGCGTGAGCGGCACGCGCGTGCCGCTGCTCGTGGAGCTGGGCCTGCGCCTCCCGCTGGCCCCGGATCGGCCCGCGGCGGCACGGGCCGGCATGAGCGCCGACCTCGCCCACCGCGAAGCCTTTGCCCCGGACCTTTTCTCGACGCAGGCCCTCCTGAATACGCGCTGGGAGCTCACCCGGATCGCCGGCTTTCGCTTCCGTGGCGGGCCGCTCCTCACGGTTCCCACGCAAGAGGCCCGTGGCACGACCGAGCTGTTCGTGCGCTACGGTGTGCAGGGATGGTACGAGGGCGACACATACATCCTGGGGGCCGGCCTCACCGGGCGGGCGCTCGTGACCGAGCGCGGCGGCGCGTTTGCCGACCGGACGACGCACCAGGCGACGGGCACGCTCATCCTCAACCTGCCGCTCGTGCAGCCGGGCGTGCTGCTGCGCGTGCCCCTCAACAGCCCCAGCAGCGACGACGCCAACCTCGTGGTCGGCCTCACGCTGTCGGTCACACCGTAGGTTACGCCTCAGCGCCTTCCATCGCCTCTTCGTGCTCTTCCTCTTCGTCGTCGAGCACGATCTCTTTGCGAAGGCGCGCCACCGGAATACTGAGCTGCTTGCGGTACTTCGACACCGTGCGGCGCGCGATCTTGAAGCCCTTCTCTTCGAGCCGGTCGGCCAGCTTTTGGTCGGAGAGCGGCTTCGTCTTGTCCTCGTGGTCGACAATGTCTTGGAGGATAGCCTTCACCTCCTTGTTGGACACCTCCTCGCCGTCGACCGTCTCCAACCCCTCGGAGAAGAAGTACTTGAGCTCGTAGACGCCGAACTCACTCTGCACGTACTTGCCGTTCACTACGCGGCTGACCGTGGAGATGTCCATGTCGATGATCTCGGCCACGTCCTGCAGGATCATCGGCTTGAGGTGGCCTTCGCCGTGCTTGAAGAAGTCCTCCTGCAGCTGCACGATGGCGTCCATGACGAGCATCATCGTGTGGCGCCGCTGGTTGATGGAGTTGATGAACCAGCGCGCCGAATCGAACTTGTCCTTGAGGAACTTCTTCGTCTCGTCGTCGACCGCTTTCTTCTTGCCTTGCTTCTCTTTCTTCTTCTGCGCGCGCAGCTTCTCCAGCATCTTGCGGTAATGCTTGGAGATGTGCAGGTTCGGTGCGTTGCGGCCGTTGAGCGTGATGACGAAATCGTTGTCCACGTAGCGGACCGTGAAGTCCGGCGTGATGTAGTTGGTCTGCTCGGAGAACTCGCCTTCGCCGGGCTTCGGGTCGAGGCGCTGCTGGATGAGGTCGAACGCCTGCTTCAGGTCCTTGTCATCTATGCCGAGGCGCTTCTTGAGCTTGCCGAAGTGCTTCATCGTGAACGCCTCGTAGTGATCCTCCAGCATCTCAATGGCAATGTCGCGCCCGTCGACGTCCTCGGGCATGCGATGTAGTTGGAGCAGCAGGCACTCCTGCAGGTCGCGCGCGGCGATGCCGGGCGGATCGAGGCGCTGGATGCGCTCCAGCATCACCTCCACGTCCTCCTCGGTCACCTCCACCCCGTGGTTGAACATGATGTCGTCGAGGATGGAGTCGATGGGCCGGCGGAGGTAGCCGTCCTCATCGATCGAGCCGATGATCTGCTCGGCGATGAGCTCTTCGGTCTCGTCGAGATCCTGAAAGCCGAGCTGCTCCTGGAGCTGCTCGGTAAGCGTGGTGTGGGAGGGCATGGGGCGGTCGCGGTCCTCGTCGTCGCCCCCGCCTTGATCAACGCGCGCCTTATAGCCGTAGAGGTCGTCGGTGCTGTTGAGCAGGTCCTCGACGTCGAACTCGTCTTCGTTGTCTTCGACCTCGGTCTCGTTCTCGGTCTCCTCCGCCGTCGCGGCGTCGATCTCTTCCTCCTCGCGCTGCTCCTCTTCGGAAAGACCTTCCTCCAGCAGCGGGTTCTCCTCCAGCTCATCTTTGATGCGCTGTTCGAGGTCAAGCGTATTCAGCTGCAGCAGCTTGATGTACTGGATCTGCTGCGGCGATAGCTTCTGCTGAAGCTTCTGTTGTTGTTGGAGATCAAGCATAGCAATTGGGCGTCCCCGTCATCCAAAAAGACAAGAAAAGGGTGGGGGCCGATACGGCGATACGGGGGGATTAAGACCGGCGCGGCACTCCCTACAAGCAATTTCCATTCCTAAACGTATATCATCCAAAGGAGCATGTCAACATATGCGCGTTATGTGCGTGTTACCGCATGCCTTGCGGTCGCGCCTGCCGCCCGAACGATGGAACCCCCACGCCCCGCTTGCGCTTGAACGCCACCCGCCATATGGTGCGGATACTGTGTACTCCATCAACGCATCGCTGCCATGCCTGATTCGCCCCGTCCCGATGCCATCGCGCCCGATGCCCACCCGTCGGAGGCCGACATCGAGAAGAAGCTTCGGCCGCACTCCCTGGACGAATTCATCGGCCAGGAGAAGATCAAGGAAAACCTGCACGTGTTCATGACGGCCGCGCTGCAGCGCGGCGAGACGCTCGACCACGTCCTGCTCTCCGGTCCCCCGGGGTTGGGCAAAACGACCCTGGCGTTCATCATCGCGGAAGAGATGGCCGCGCGCATCCGCACGACGAGCGGGCCGGTGCTGGAGAAGCCGGCCGACATCGCGGGCGTACTCACGAACCTGGAAGAAGGCGACGTCCTCTTTATCGATGAGATCCACCGGCTCAGCTCCGTCGTCGAGGAGTACCTCTACTCGGCCATGGAGGACTACCGGATCGACATCGTGATCGACTCAGGCCCGAACGCGCGCACCGTGCAAATCGAACTGCCCCCCTTCACGCTCGTGGGCGCCACCACGCGCAAGGGGCTACTGACCGCGCCGCTCCGCGCCCGCTTCGGCATCGACTTCCGCTACGATTACTACACGGCCGACCTGCTCCAGCAGATCACCGAGCGCTCGGCCCGCATCCTGGGCGTGGAGGCCACTGAGGACGGGGCCTTCGAGATTGCCCGCCGGAGCCGCGGCACGCCGCGCGTGGCCAACCGCCTGCTCCGCCGCACGCGCGACTTTGCCGAGGTGGAGGGCGACGGCCACATCACCCGCGCCATCGCGGACCATGCGCTCAACGCGCTGGACGTGGACGAAGAGGGCCTCGACGACATGGACACGCGCATCCTGCTCACCCTCATCGAGAACTTCGGCGGCGGGCCGACGGGGCTCAAGAACCTGGCTGTGTCGGTGGGCGAAGACGCGGGCACCATCGAGGAGGTGTACGAGCCCTATCTCATCCAGGAAGGTTTCATGGAGCGCACCCCCCGCGGCCGCGTCGCCCTGAAGCGAACCTACCAGCACTTCGACATCGCCCCGCCCTCCGGCGCGGGGGATTTGTTCGACGGGTAAGCCGGGAGAAACGAAGCAGCGTCTCGCCGATGGCCCGGCTGGACGGACCTCGGCGCACAGCAGCCGAAGACGCACTCGGCAACGCCCTGTTGTCATGACATGGTCGCCCTGTTATCCAATAGCATGCCAACTAAGCGGGTGGGCCGCTGCATGTATGCCTTCACATTTCCCGCCACGCCGCAAAAGCGCCGCTGTGCCGTACCGACCCGCCGTTAGGAGACGGACCCCGGTCCCGCTCCGGTCCCCGCCGAGGCGGTGGAGACCCCTTCCTCCGCCGTGTGCGACGTAACGATGAAGCGCGCCGTGGCGGCGTTGGTGGCCAGCGGCACGTTGTGCACGTTGCAGGCGCGCAGGAGCGTCTGAATGTCCGGCTCGTGCGGGTGCTTGTCGAGCGGATCGACGAAGAAGATGACGGCGTAAACCTCGCCCTCCACGATGCGGGCGGCAATCTGGACGTCGCCACCGAGCGGCCCGGACAGTTGGCGTTCGATGTCGAGATCGAGTCGATCCTGGAGCATCTTGCCCGTCGTTCCTGTCGCAATGAGGTGAAAGCGCCGAAGGAGCGCACGATGCCGCTCCGCAAACGCAATGAGATCGGCCTTCTTGCCATCGTGGGCAATGAGGGCGAGCGTGGGCGTGGGCTCCGTCATAGTCGCTCATCGAGTAGGTCGGGAAGGGAGTGAGACGCCGTCGCGTCATTGCCCCCTAACCTATGGGAAGGCATTTGGGTTCAACGATACGTTCTTTTTACGCAGGCCGCGGGACGCGCCCGTCGTGGAACCGCGCTCCGGACATCGGTTTAGACATCCCCGCCCCCTTCGTCTGTATCCTCACTGTCATTGCGTAGCGTATCTTCATGCCGTACGTCGTCACCGAGCCCTGCATCAACTGCAAGTACACCGACTGCGTCGAGGTCTGCCCCGTCGACTGCTTCTACGAGGGCCCCAACTTCCTGACCATCCAGCCCGAGGAGTGCATCGACTGCAACGCCTGCGTGCCGGTCTGCCCGGTCGAGGCCATCTACCCCGACGACGAGCTGCCCGCGGAGTACGAGCACTACACCCAGTGGAACGAGTACCTGTCCAACCAGTGGCGCGAGTTGGGCTACAACATCACCGAAAAAACGCCACCGATGGATGATGCCGAGGAGTGGGAAACCAAGGAGAAATCCGAAGAAGATATTCTGACATGGGACGTGTAACCCACCTCAACATCCCATCGCCCTACGATAAAGCCGCATCGGGTATTCGCCCGGTGCGGCGTCTCTTTTGAGAGCGCATTGCTCCACAGGCCGTTCGTTTTGTAACGCACTAGCAAGGTGTGGACACGCCCCCGGCAGGTATCACGAGTCTGTCACGGTCGGTCCAAACCGCTGGTCGAGGTCTGGGTTGGTACATGCCACTTACCTTCCAACCCATTTACCGATCTCGTCCGACCATCATGTTTGCCTCTCTCCCCTTCAGCCCCTCGCGGCTGCTTCAGGCGTTTGTCCTCCTCATACTGTGCGGATCGCTCACGGCCTGTGACAGCAACGACGACCCGACCACACCGCCTACCGAAGACCCCACGACGATCGCTGACCTGCTCAGTGAGCAGGACAACCTGACGACGCTGGCGAGCGCGGCTGATGCGGCCGACCTCGGTGGCGCGCTCAGTGGGAACGACCCCTTGACGGTCTTCGCGCCCTCCGATGCCGCCTTCGAAGGCCTCACGGTCGATGCATTGGTCAACGACACGGACCTGCTCACCGAGGTCCTCCAGTACCACGTGGTGAGCGGCGCTGCCTTCGCCGGCGACCTCTCCGATGGCCAGACGCTGACTACGCTACAAGGCGACGAGCTCAACGTCTCGATCAGCGACGGCACGGTGCGCATCAATGGTGCCACCGTCACTAGTGCCGACATCGAAGCCGAAAATGGCGTCGTCCACGTCATCGACGGCGTCCTACTGGAGAATCGAACCGCCGTGGAACGCCTGAGCGTCACGGCCGCCACGCAGACGCTCGCTGGCGCGGTGGGGACCGCCGGCCTGGGCGACGCCTTTGGCGATGCCGAGAACTGGACCGTCTTCACCCCCACGGACGACGCTTTTGCCGGCGTGGACCTGACGGCCTTCTCGCAAAGTGAACTGGCCGAGATCCTGCAGTACCACGTCATCGCCGGCGATGCGCCCATCACCTCGTCCGACCTGATCAGCCTGCTGGAAGATAACAATGGCGAGGTCAGCGTAGAGACCCTACAGGGCGAAAGCATCACGTTCCGCCTGGAAGACGACGGCACCGTGGTGCTCAATGGCGGCCAGGCCACGCTCGTCCCCGAGGGCCTGGACCTCTTCACCGACAACTTCACTAACATCGCGCACCTCATCGATGGCGTGCTGCTGCCCGAGGCCTACCGCCCGACGAATCGCGCCGTGTCGTACGACCTGACGGCGCAAAGTAACAGCGGCGCCATCCCGGGCGGCGTAAGCGGAACGGCGACCTTCTGGGAGTTGAACGACACACAGACGGTGGTCACCCTGGAGCTGACCAATGGCGCGACGGGCGCGGACGTGTCGCATCCGGCCCACATCCACGTCAACAGCGCCTCCGAGGGCGGCGGCATCGAGTACTACCTCAGCCCCATCGACGGCATGGGCGGCGGCGGGACGAGCGCCCGCGTCCTCGACGTGCCGTTTGACGAACTGACCGGCTTCAACGGTCATATCAACATCCACGAGAGCGTGGCCAACCTCGGCGCCGTCGTCGCAACCGGCGACATCGGCGCCAACGCTGCCGGCACGGAGCAGGAGGGCCTCACGCGCGTGCCCGCCCCGCGGTCGACCGAGTACACGCTGGATGCTAACGCGAACAACGGATCGGTCGCCCCCGATGGCGTCCCCGCCACGGCAACCTTCTTGGAGCTGACCGAGGCCCTGACGCTCGTGACGCTCAAGCTCGACATCGATGGCGCGACGGGCGCGAGCGTATCGCACCCGGCCCACATCCACGTCAACAGCGCCTCCGAGGGCGGCGGCATCGAGTACTACCTCAGCCCCATCGATGGCGGCGATACGGCCGCCCGCAGCAGCAAGATCGTGGCGGCGCCGTTCTCGATGCTCAAGGCGTTCGATGGCCACATCAACATCCACGAGAGCGTGGCCAACCTCGGCGCCGTCGTCGCAACCGGCGACATCGGCGCCAACGCCGACGGTAGCTCGTCGTCCGGGGGCGGCGGTACGGGATCGTACTGATGCTCCACAGTAGGCCTTGTGCTTCACACACGCGCCCGGCGGGACGAGTCCCGCTGGGCGTTTTCTGTGGGGCGCATTCTGGGCGCAGTGCACCCTGCGGCGCGGCCGTGCCGATGGACCCGTATGCCCCAGCGGCAGATGGGCGCGGCAACCGGCCATCGGTACGGAGACCCCGACCTCCTGCAGCAGAGCACGGATCAGAGCCGCACCGTCGCGCCGCTCGGCGTGCGCACGCTGCCGCCCACGACGAGCGCAGCACCGATGAGCACGATGTTCTTGATGATGTACTGCCCCTCCATCGTAAGGCCGATCGGGGCCTGCGTGAAGCACACCTCAGGCAGCAGGACAAGGGGCAGCATGGTGCCGGGCATCTGGAGGAAGAGCAACCCCAGCGCGAGGCGGTTGAGCGGCCGGTAGAGCAGCCCGATGCCAATGGCTACCTCCCACCAGCCGAGCACGGGGAAAAAGACGTCCGGCGGGATGAAGTAGACCGTGTTCTTCACGAGCGCCTCGGCCGGACTCAGCCCGAGCGGCTTGAGCGCGCCGAACCAGATGAACACGACGGCGAGCGCATAGCGCAGGACGCGCCGGCCGTTGCGCTCCATCCAGCCGGCCAGGCGCCGATCGAAGGCATCGAGGCCCGTCGCTTCCAAGAACTGATCCACGTACTTGTCCATAACCGTGCAGCGTCCGATTCTACAGAGATTATCAGCTTTTCTCTGTACGAACACGCCGCCGACAGGCTGCACGGGCGCGGCGAAATCTACGCTGGTTTCATACCGCGTTGCGGCTTGCCACCAAAAAACGCCGCGCCGGACGCAAATCCAGCGCGGCGCGTGGGCCGTCGCGCGGCGAACACGGGGCTTCCGCATTTGCCGCCCCAAATACCACATCCGACGGGCTCAGGTGCCGGCCGAGTAGTCGGTGGCGTAGTGCTCCTGCTCGTCGCTGAGCGCGTCGATCTCGATGCCCATCGTACCGAGCTTGATGCGCGCGATCTGCTGGTCGAGCTCCTCCGGCAGATCGATCACGTGCGGACCGAAGTCTTCGCCGGCCTCGTGCTGCTGGACGAGCGTCAGGTGCGCCTGGAACTGGTTGGCGAAGCTCATGTCCATCACCTCGCTCGGGTGCCCTTCGGCGGCGGCGAGGTTGACGAGGCGGCCGTCG
>JAAAPH010000401.1 GCA_009908415.1 Bacteroidota bacterium | reverse complement strand
TGCAGCGCCCGTAGTTGAGGCAGCTCAACGCCACCTTCAACCCCTTGCCCTCCTGGTGGAGCATGTTGTCCTGCGGCACGCGCACGTCGTTGAAGCGAAAGCGCGCCTGCCACGTCCCACGAATGCCCGTCTTCGAGCGGTTGTTCTCGAACACCTCCACGCCGTCCATGTCGGGCGTGACGATGAGCGCGTTGACGCCTTTCTGTTCCAGCTCGCCCGTCTCGGGGTTCTTCACCATGTTCTTGCACATCACGGTAAGGAGCCCGCTCAGCGCGCCGGACGTCGACCACTTCTTCTCGCCGTTCAGGATGTAGTCGCCGTTCTCGTCCTGGACAGAAAACGACTCCTGATTGGCCGCATCGGAGCCCACGTTCGGCTCGGAGAGGCAAAACGCGCTGAGCTTCTCCTGGGCCACGAGGGGCAGGTACTTTTCCTTTTGGTCCTCCGTGCCAAACATCACGAGCGCCTTGCAGCCGATGGACTGGTGCGCCGACACCATCACGGCCGTCGATGCGCAGTAGCGGCCGATGAGCTCTAGCACACGGTTGTAGCTCGTGACGCCGAGGCCAAGCCCGCCGTACTCCTCGGGGATGATCATGCCCATCACGCCCATGTCAAAAAGGCGCTCAGTGACTTCATCCGGAATGTGCTCCTCCTGATCGATGAGGACGGCCGGATGCTCGGTTTCGAGGTAGGCCTCCAACTCCTCCAACAAGGCGTCGCACTTCGCCCGCTCCTCCTGGCTCTCCTGCGGGTAGGGAAAAACGAGATCGTCCCGGAAGCGGCCCCAGAAGGCATTCTTGATGAAGCCCATGTCCTCGGGCTCGGGGCCCATCATCGTCTCGATGTCCTGAATCATCTTCTGATCTTCCTTCGAGACGCCCTTGATGGTACTCAGTCCTTTGTTCGCCATAGGGAATACCCCTCTTCATTGTGCGCAATCCTGAGAAGTGTGGATGTGTTGCCGTCGCATGCTCGATCAATGCTGGCATGGACCAACAGCGCGTCGCCGGCAGATTCAAAGCCGTTTTCAAACGCCTGTTCAATTATTAAGGCTGGGTGTGATGTCGGTTCCTTTAGGTTGCGGCCGCGCATCAGGAATTTTCACGAATCGACCATCCTGATCCGCCGCCGCGATCGCCGATTGAAAAGTTTGATTGATTCATGCAATAACAGCACCGGTCACCCCCTTCTTCCGGGCCCGCTACCCTATACTGGATGTCTGACTTGTATGTTATCGTCACTGCCCCCGCCGACTGAACCGCCCGCTTATGCCTGTTCCGTCGTTCACCGACCGCCTCCGCACCGCCCAAACCGATCGCGACACGATGGTCTGCGTAGGCCTCGACCCGGACCCGGACCGCCTCCCGGCCTTTCTGCGCGAGGCGTACGCCCTTCCCGAAGCCGTTGCGCGCTTCAACGCGGCCATCATCGCCTCGACGCGGAGCGCGGCCTGTGCCTACAAGCTGAACCTTGCCTTCTACGAAGCGCTCGGACGGGACGGCTGGGACGTCCTCGCCCAAACCCTTGCGCGGATCCCCGACACGCACCTTACCATTGCGGACGGCAAGCGCGCCGACATCGGCAACTCGGCGCGGTTTTACGCCCGGTCCGCGTTCGACGACCTCGGCTTCGACGCGTGCACCGTGGCGCCGTACATGGGACGCGACAGCGTGATGCCGTTCCTCGACCGCCCAGGCACGGCCGCCTTCGTCCTCGCTCGCACCTCAAATCCCGGCGCCGACGATTTCCAGTCGTGCCCATGCGACGGCGAGACGCCCCTCTTTGTGCGCGTCGCCGAGGCCGCCGCCACCTGGTCGAGCGAAGCGGCCGGCACAGCGGGGCTCGTTGCGGGCGCTACGAACGCCGACGCGCTGGCTACGCTCCGTGAGCAATGCCCGACGCTCCCGTTTCTGATTCCGGGCGTCGGCGCGCAGGGCGGGGACGCTGAGGCCGTGATGCAGGCCGCCGCAACAGACGAGGGGCTCGTGCTCGTGAATAGCAGCCGCAGTATCATCTTTGCCTCGTCGGAAAGCAATTTTGCCGAGGCAGCCGGCCGTGCGGCCCGGGAGCTACGGCACCGATTGAATGCGGCCCAAGCCACGTAGGCGATCGGCGTTACGATCGAGGGCCGCGCGTGTCTTGGCATGAAAAACGGTCACCAGCCGCCGCCATGCTATGCCTGACGCCTCCTCGCCCCCGGCCGCGCATCACGTTTACACCGTGGACGACACGCCTGTCGCCGTCACACTGCATGAGCCGCGCCCAGCGGCTGACGTGCCCGAGGCGCTCGTGCAGGCGCTCTGGCGCGACCAGCGCTTCGACCGGGAAGCGCTCCAAACGACCGACGGCACGCCCGTCACAATCCACGACCCGGGCCGCATCAACGCCGACAGCGGACCGGACTTCCTGGACGCCCACCTGCAGATCGGGGCGATGACCTGGCGCGGCGCCGTCGAGATCCACACCACCTCGGGCGACTGGTTCGCGCACGGCCACCACGAGGACGCGCGCTACAACAGCGTGGTGCTCCACGTCACCCTCCATGCCGACACCTGGACCGGCGGGCTGCTGCGCGAGGACCAAACCGTGCTGCCCGAGTTCGTCCTTGCCCCTCGGCTCGACCGGCCGCTGCGGCGCCTCCTCCATCAGTTCCTCGCCGAGGACGACCGTGAACTAGTGTGCGCACCCCAGTGGACTCGCGTCCCGGCTGTCGTGCGCACGGCCTGGATCGAGCAGCTCGCCAACGACCGGATGGCCGCGAAGCAGCGCCGGCTGGAGGCACGCTATCAGGCCCGCCCGGACCTGGAACAGCTCCTGTACGAGCGGCTCTTCGCGGGGCTGGGCTACGCGAAAAACGACGATCCGATGGAGACACTGGCGCGCCGGGTGCCCCTCGCCACGGCCCGCGCGGTGGAGGACCCGATCGATCGCGAGGCGCTCTTCTTCGGCGTGGCGGACCTGCTTCCCCGTCCGGCGGACCTTCTAGAAAGCGACCGCGCGACCGCCGATTATGCCATGGACCTCCGCGACCGGTTCCGCCGGTTGCAGGCGTCCCGGGCCATCGGCCCTATGAAGCGAACGCAGTGGACGTTTTTCCGACTGCGACCGGCGAACTTCCCGCCGCTCCGTATTGCACAGGGGCTAGCCTGGCTTCACCGTGGGGCCCTTTTGCATCGCGATCCGGTGGGCACGCTGATGCATGCCGTTCAGGCGAACGATCCGGTGGCGGCCCTCCGCAAGGCGCTCCATGCCCGACCGCATGCGTTCTGGAACACTCATCTTCGCCTCGTGAAGTCGACCAAGGAGCGCGAGCCCTCGCTCGGCCGCGGTCGCATCGATACACTCATCGTGAACGCCATCTTGCCCTGGCTGCTCGTGGTGGCCGACCAGCGCTCCCAACCCGAACTCCGGGCGCAAGCCTTCGACGTGTTGCGCGCACTGCCGGCCAAGACGGATCGCGTGGTGCGCGTCTTCAAGCAGCTGGGGACGCCCCCCGATGCGGCGTACCACGCGCAAGGGATGCACCACCTCTACCGGACCTACTGCCGGCCGGGGCGCTGCCTGTCGTGCACGATCGGCCGCCACCTCCTGGGAGAGTGACGCGGGAAGGAGCCGCCCCCGGCGCAGCCCTGCTCCCGACTCGACAGTCGAGGCCGGATGGGCTACCTTGACGGTGCCGTTAGCTTCCGAATCGTTGCTCTGTCCCTGTGCTCATTCGCATCGTCCGCATGACCTTCCGCCCCGACGCCGTTGAGCTGTTCCTGAAGCAGTTTGACGCGGTCGCCCCTCAGATCCGCCGGTTCGAGGGGTGCGAGCACCTGGAGCTCTGGTCCGACACCCGGTTCCCCAACTGCTGCACGACCTGCAGCCACTGGGTGGATGAGGACGCATTGGACGCCTACCGCGACAGCAAACTCTTCCGGTCCACGTGGGATAGGGTGAAGCCGCTCTTCGCTGCCCCACCGCAAGCCCAGAGCTACGCGATACAGCGCCCGGCTGCCGCCATCAACGAAGCGGTGAGTAATGAGGCAATGCGCAATGCGGCGGGGGGAAGCGACGACTGAACGCGACCGGACCATCCAACGCCCTCCCGACCGTTCGGGCTAAAACGAGAGCGAGAGGCCGGCGCGGAAAAGACGTCCGGCCCCCGGGAGGCCGAGTTGATAGTAGCGGGCCTCATCCAGCATGTTGTCGACCCGTACAAACAGCTCGCCCTCGGTGACCTCGGGCACCCACTGGCCGACGGAATAGCCAACCCGCGCATCTAGGATGAGCGAGGTGGGCAGCGTCACGTACGTGTTCTGCTCCGTCCGAGCCTGCGTGCCGGCCGTGTATTGCCCCTGCGCCATGAGCGTCAGCCCGCCGGGCAAGGTGTACGTCAGGCTACCCGTCCCGAGCCATTCCGGTTTTTCCTCAAGCGGTTGCGTGTCGCCCTCGTTGGTACCGCGCGGGCGCATCCACGTGAGGTGCCCGTCGAAAAGCAGGGCCGACGTGACCGGCCAGCGGGCCGTGGTTTCCACGCCGTACACGCGGCTGCCGCCGAGGTTGATGCGTTGCTCCTTGCCCGCATTTGGCCCTTGCTGGAACGTGCGCTGATCGATCGCGTCCGTCACCCGGTTGAGGAAGACGGTCGCACTGCCGGAAAGCCCGGCGCCCCGTCGCTCGACGCCTACCTCGCCGATCCAGGCGGTGACGGGACTCAGACCGGGGTTGGGCACAAACTTGCCGAGAGCCCCGCCGTAGAGTTCCCGCATCGTCGGGAAGCGTCCCTTCCGCCCGGCGGAAGCGCGGAGCCGGTACGTATCATTAAGCTGGTAGGAGAGGCCCGAGGTCACCCCGACAGCATAGAACGGATCCCGCTCGGGGAACGGACCGGTATCCGGCGTCGCGGTGCCGTCGAAGCTCAAGCCGGCCGAGGCGGTCAGGCGCGGCGCGATGTCGATGTCGTAGGTGCCGCCGAGGCTAAAGATGTGCTGCCGAAAGCTCGACGTCGAATCCGGCTGCGGCTCCCCCCGGTCGAACAGCGTGTTGGTCTGCCGGTGGCGGGTCGTGAGCCCGTTGGCGGCGACGACCAGCGTGCCGGCAGGCAGATCCTGCGTGGCAACAAGGCGGACGCCACCGGTAACGTCGCGGTCCTCCTGCATCTCGTCAAGCGCGCGGTAAGCAACGGTTTGGTACTGGTGGATGTCCTGTGCGAAGCGGCTTCCCCACGCGGCCCCTCGGACGGCGGTGCGCGTTCCCAGGGCAGTCCGCCCGCTGGCGATCAGCACCGATTTCTGCCAGCGCGGATACCGCCAGTAGCGCACGCTCGCGCGGGCCGGATTGAGGTTGCTCTCGGGCGCGATGCCTTGCTCGGCATCGACCTGCATGGCCGTGAGCGCCAGTTGCCCCGCGCCGTCGAACCGGTAGCTGGCCCGTGCGAAGCCGCTCAGAAGCTGGCGGTCCGTGTTCACACGACGGTCGCTGAGCGGCTGGCTAAACGGAACGTCCGCCTCTCCGGGCAGCGGCATGTTGCCGCGCTCCGTGTACTGCAGAGCGGCCGTGTAGTCCCAGCGCGCCGTGCGGCCCAAGTGCGTGAGCGCCCCCTGCCGGTGGGCCGCCGTCCCAACCTGGGCGGACACGTCCGTGTGCTGCCCCGCTTGCTCCAGGGTGCGCGACTGGAAGTTGATGGCGCCGCCGATCACGTTAGTCCCGTACTGCACCGGCACTACGCCTTTTGCGGCGGTGACCTCGCCCACAACGCTCGATGGAAACAGGCTGATATCCACCCGGTTGTCCCAGGGCACGTTCAGGAGCGCGCCGTCAAAAAACTGACCGACCTGCCGGTCGCCGGCGTTCCGCAGGTACAGGATCGTCTGTCCCCGCGAATTCGTCGCCACGTGGGTCGCCGGAATCAGCTGCGCTAGCTCCGACACATCGGCCGCATCTTGCTGCTGGATGGCCGCCGCTTCGACGCGCTGCACGGTGGTCGCTCTCGTCTCACGGGCCCCTCGCCCCTGCACGACGATCTCGTTGAGCTCATACGCCTGCGGCATGAGGGCAAACCGGACGGTTTGCGTCTGCCCGGCGCGCACCTCGACCGGCTTCTCGGATGGCATAAAGCCCACCGCTGTGGCCTGCACGCGGTACGTGCCCGGCGGAAGCCCCCCGAGCCGATAGCGTCCCTCCCCGTCGGTGCTCGTCCCCACCGGACCGTCCTCACGGCGCGGCACTTCGCCCTCCTCGCGAACGACCACGTTTACGTCGGAGAGGGGGGCGTCGGTCTCAGCATGCACGACGGTACCCTCCACGGTACCGGACTGCGCATACGCGTCATCTGGCCCCCCTCCGATCAAGCCCGCTACGACCAGAGCGAAAAGAACAGGCGACAGACGGTATGTCATGGCAAAGGCGATGCAGTGGAAGAAGCATCGAGGCAGTCCGAGCCGATGGGGGATCCACTCCACAAAGAGGCCTTCCCGGCGCGATATGCAGCCGAGACAGATTGGAGCCCGACCCCCATGTAGAACGCGAGTAGCCACCAACGCGGCCTAGATCAGAGGCCCCGCAGGGCGTCCTGCATACTCAGCGCCTGCCGGTTCTGGAGGCGGTCGTAATAGCTCGGCGTGTTGATGTAGCTGCTTGCACGAAGCGGCGGGGTGCGCTCAGGCTGCCCAGAGACGACGCGTTGAATGCGCAGATGCAGTTCCTCGTAGCGCTTTTCGATGAGACGCTGCTCGGCGATGATGGCGCCGTAGTAGCGGTTTAGCGCGCGGTAATTGCTACTCCCCTGAAACCGATCGGCAACCGCGCGGTGGTCCTCTAGAAACGCCTCGTGCTGTGCGATCACGTCGCGGTACCGCGTCTCCAGCGGCTCCAACGCGCTGTTCTCGGCGACGGCGGCCGAGAGGGCCTGCACGGACGACTCGGCGCGGGCGAGCTCATCAGCAAACTGTTGAGCGGCTTGCTCCATCTGGCGCGGAATTTCTTCCGTCGTGCCATAGCCACCGTATGTGCGACAGCCAGTTAGGACGACCAGCAATAGAAACGCCACGGGGAGAAGACGAGCGAGCGACGTGGGGCGAAGCATGGACGAATATGATGCGTGGTGGATAACAAAACGGGGCACGACACGCATAAATATCCGGTGGTCGCACCTGGGTTTCATGGGGAAGGGACGGTCTTCCGCCGTTTTTCACCGACACCGCGTCACTCGGTGATGCTGAATCCAGTCTGCGCCGTGCCGCGCACCCCCTCGGCGTTGCGCTTGAGCCAGGCCCGCATGCGCTCGGCCTCTTTGCCGGTCAGTGTGAGGGTGTAGAGCGCGTCTTCGCGCTCATCCCCCGTCGACGGCCGCGCGTTAAATATGATCTCCACGCCCTCTTCGTGATCGGAAAAGGCAACAACCTGTTCTACATTGATCGTGTGTTGTCCGACGTTAACTAGCAGCATGTCGCGGTCCTCTAGCGGTTGGTGGGTGTTGGCGGATCAGTGGGCCCCGTATTCGGCGGCACGTCGTTCAAATTAGGGGTTGCCGCCGTATAAATGCACACGCGATGGTTGGGCGCGGCCCCAGTCCTCCCCCGGTGTGGAGGCTCCCCCCGCGGGGAGCAGGCCCACCCGGGCGCTGGCTGGCGGCGCGCTGCACCCATAATACCCGTTGCCGCCGGCGTCCCACATGAAGTTTTTCCGAAACACCCCCAGTGCAGGTGGGGTACAGTTTGACGGTTCTTCTGCCCAGCCTTTTTGCGCCTCCGTGCTATGAGTGAGCAAACCGCCCGCCTCGTCGATCAACTCCGTGCGCGGCTCCGCGCCACCGTCCAACGCATCACCTGGGCGGAAGCCGCGTTCGGCGCGGTTATTACGCTTGGCACGGTCGCCGCCATTTGGCTTCTGGTAGCCACCGTCGAAGCCGGGTTCTGGCTGGGCACCACGCCGCGCCTCGTGCTGATCGGCACGGTAGCGGCCGCCGCGCTCGGCATCGCCGGCTACTTTCTGGGCCGCCCGCTCTTGCAACTCACGGGCCTGTGGCCGACGCCCTCCGAGGAAACCGTGGCCCGGCGCATCGGGAACACCTACCCGGAGGTATCGGACCGGCTCGTCAATATCTTGCAGCTCGCCGAGGGGCGCCGGAGCCCATCGCCCGACGACATGGTGGACCGCGCCGTCCGCTCGCTCGGCGAGGACGTGGCCTCCATTGAGTTCGAGCAGATCGAGGATTTTGATCGAGCGCGCAAGGCCTCCCGGCTCGCCACACTGCCCATCGTGGGCCTCCTCATCTTCTTGATCGCCGCCCCCAGTACATTCATCGGCGCCTCGCAGCGCCTGCTCTCCCCGCGCACCGCGTTCGAGCGACCGGCGCCCTTCCAGCTTCAGGTGATGCCGGGCGACACCGACCTGGTGCGCGGCGACTCGATGCAGGTCGTGGTGCGAGCAACCGGCCAGGAGATTCCGCAGGCGCTCACGCTCGCCACCCGCCACGAGGGAGAAGACGTCGTCGACCGCGTGGAGGTGCGGGCCGACGCGAACGGGGTGTTCCGCCACACGCTGGTGAACGTCCGGCAGTCGATGCGCTACCGCGTCGAAGCGGCTCCCGTCCAAAGCCGCTGGTACGCGGCCACCGTGGAGGCCCGGCCGCTCGTCCGCTCGCTGCAGGTTTCGCTCTCGCCGCCGGCGTACACCAACCTGCCGGATCGCCGCCTCGATGCCAACGTGGGCGACGTGACCGGTCTGCCGGGCACGCGCGTAGACCTCCGGGTGGACCTCGGCGGCCCGACCGTCGACCGCGCCGTGGTGGCCTTCGATGACGGCACCCAAGACACGCTGCGCATCCAGGCCGGTACGGCCCGCGGACAGTTCACGCTCCGGCGCGAAGGGACGTATCGCATCCGCTTGCAGAGCCTCAACGGCGTGGCCAACCGCGACCCCATCCAGTACGCCATGCAGCTGCGGGCCGACGCGCAGCCCTCGGTGGTCTTCCTGACCCCCGACCCCGTCGCCGACCTGCCGGAATCGCTGGAGCAGCCGCTCCGCCTCCGTATCAGCGACGACTTTGGATTCGCCCGGCTCCGCCTGTACTACCGCGTGGCCGAACGCCGCTACGGGCAACCCGATAGCACCTACTCCGCCTTCGACCTCCCCGTCGAGGACGCCCGCCAGCTCGACCAGCGGATCGACTACCGCTGGGCCCTGCAGGCGCAGAGCGGCCTCGACCTGGGCCCGGGCGATGTGGTCCAGTACTACGCGCGGGTCTGGGACAACGACGCCGTGGCCGGCTACAAGTCGGCGCGCACTCAGACGCAGCGCCTGCGCTTGCCGTCGCTCGCCGAGAAGTACGAGGCGCTCGACGAGGAGCAGAATAGCGCCGAGCAGCAGATGGAAGAGATGATGCAGGAGACGGAGTCGATCAGCCAGCAGTTCGATGAGCTGCGCAACGAGCTGCGCCGCAAGCAGGACGCCGACTGGGAAGACAACCGCCAGTTGGAGCAGATCCAGCAGCGGCAGCAACAGCTCGAACAGAACGTGAACGAGCTCTCGCGGCAGATGGAGGAGATGACGCGGCGGATGCAGGAGAACAACCTGGCGAGCCCGGAGACGATGGAGCTCTACCAGGAGATGCAGCAGGTAATCGAGGAGATCAACTCGCCAGAGCTCCAGGAGGCGCTCCAGAACCTCCAGGAAGCGATGCAAAACCTCGACATGAAGCAAATGCAGCAGGCGATGGAGAACTTCGAGTTCAACGAGCAGCAGTACCAGGAGCGCCTGCAGCGGTCGCTGGAGCTATTCAAGCAGATCCGCATGCAGCAGCAGCTTGAGGAAGCCGCCCGTCGCACCGAAGACCTGAGCGAACAGCAGCGCCGCCTGGCCGAGGAGACGCAGCGCCGCCAGGAGGGCGAGCCGGCCGAGGAGCCCGGCCCCGAGTCGGAAAGCTCACAGGACGCGGATGAGCCACAGGAGCAAGGCGCCTCCGACGACCGCGATGCCGAACGAAGCCCCGAACCCGACGAATCGACCGACGCGTCGTCGTCCGACGCCGAGCAGGAGACGGAGTCCGAACCAGGCGAGCCGTCCCGCTCGGAGCAGGGGGACTCCCCCCAGAACGCGTCGGAATCGCAGGATGCCGAGTCGCCGGACGCGTCGCAGGAGCAGCCGAACCAGGAGGGACCGGATCGGCCGCGCCAAGAAGGGACCAACGAAGACCTTGCGCAGGAGCAGCAGCGCGCCAGCGAGGAGATGAAGGAGCTGCAGGACCAGCTGGAGGAACTTCAAAACGAGATGAACGAGGTCCGCTCGGCGCCCAAGCAGCAGATGCAGGAGATGATGCAGCAGATGCAGGAGCAGGATCTCCCGCAGCAGATGCAGCAGAACAGCCAGCAGCTCCAGCAAAACCAGATGCAGAAGGCCCGCGATGGCCAGCAGCAGATGCAGCAGCAGCTCCAGCAGATGCAGCAGCGGCTCCAGAACATGAAGCAGAGCATGCAGGGCCAGCAGCAGCAAATGAACATGGCCGGCCTGCGGCAGGCGCTGGAGAACACGCTGCTCCTCTCCCGCAATCAGGAATCGTTGCGGCACGAGGTGGGTGCGCTCTCGACCGAGAGCCCCACGCTGCGCCGTCTCGCCCAGGATCAGGTTTCGCTATCCGAAGGCCTGCGCACCGTGAGCGACTCGCTGCAGCAGCTCGCCCGCCAGGTTCCCCAGATGACCCGGGCCGTCCAGCGTGAAACCGGCGATGCGCTGCAGGAGATGCAGCGGGCCACGGAGTCGCTCAGCGAGCGCAATGCCCGCACGGCCAGCGGGCACCAGAAGGGCTCGATGATGCACCTCAACGAGCTGGCCCTCTTGCTCTCGGAGTTGCTCGACCAAATGATGCAGGGCAGCGGCGGGGGCGGCAGCATGTCCATGCAGCAAATGATCCAACAGCTGCAGCAGATGTCGGGCGACCAGCAGCAGCTGAACCAGCAGCTCCAGCAAATGCTTAACGACGTGCAGGGCAACCGCCTGTCGGTCGACCAGCAGGAGCGGCTGCAACAGATGGCGCGCCAGCAGCAGGCCATCAAGCGCCAGCTGGAGCAGCTCAACCGTGAGGGCGGCGCGCAGAACCAGCTCATGGGCGACCTCGAACGCATCGCCGAGCAGATGGAAGAGTCCATCCGGGAGCTGCAGCAAAACCAGGCCACCCCCCGCACGATCGAGCGGCAGCAACAGATCCTCACGCGGATGCTCAACGCGCAGAAGTCGCTTCGCCAGCAGGGCCGCGAGAAGCAGCGCCAAGGACAGCAAGCCGAGGAGGAGTTCAACCGCGAAAGCCCCGCCGACCTCACCCGCGAGGAGCAGATCGATCGCCTCCGCCGCGACTTGATCCGCGCCATGGAGACCGGCT